>JAIDVA010000317.1 GCA_029059925.1 Eubacterium sp.
TGTGTATTCGGTGCGATGTTATTCCCCTATCAGGGGAAATGTCACGTAGTGACAAAAGAGTTCACATCGCACCCTACGAAAGTGTAGATTGCGTGATTCGTAGGGGCGCACAGTGTGCGCCCGCCAGCATTATCGTTATGCCCACGGGCGATCAATGATCGCCCCTACGGTGATACCTCAATCCAACATTTAATATAAACAATAATTTATTATATCAATCCTCTGAAATGAAATTTTCGATATGCTTTTTTATAGGATTCAACAGCAATGTAATATCTCTCGTCCATATCAATATCATCAGAACTATATGAATGAATAAGAAGCTTCATAGTCTTATTCATTTTCTTTGCTAATCTTGTACGTCTGCAAATTAAATAAACACCACCATCCTCTTGTGGTTCTGTTCTGCCTGCCATATTTTCTATGATAATAACTTTATGGCGATTATTAAGCTCGGTCATTTTCGCCATAGCATCAAGCAGCTTTTTGCAGTTTTCCGTCAAATTTGTTGATGTGCTTTTTAAAATATCTATTATGCAAGAATGTATCCACCATACATCTTCAACATCTGCAAAAAGCCTTGAAAAATAATCGCCCAGCAATTCCTGACGCCATTGTTCGGTTATATCCGATGAAAGATTCAGTTTTTTAAATTCTTCATACTCCGGCAACGCTTCTCTGCACATATGAAAGCTTTGTCCGTTAAATCTTTTGAAAAACTCCTCAGCTTCTGCTATATCCATAACGCAAGCCTCCCTGCAATTCATTTATTTCAATATATCATACAATCAAACAATAATAAAGAGGCAGTTCATAAACCGCCTCTCATTCTTTAACCTATTAATTCTCTTATAATAGCCTCTGCTTTTGTTACATCTGCCTTGCCGCGTGAATTTTTCATAACATAGCCGAACATAACATTGATTGCCTTATCCTTACCGTTTTTGATATCCTCAACAGCCTTAGGGTTCGCATCAATCGCACCCTGACAAAGAACTCTGAGATCATCATTCGAAAGTCCTGCAAGATCCTCTGCCTTGATATACTCTGTCACATCTGCACCACTTTCAAGCATCTGTGCAAGAACATCCTTTGCCTTGTTGGCTCTGATTTTCTTTTCATCAATCAGATTAACCAACTCAGCAAGCTGCTTTGCGGTGGTTTTGATTTCAAAATTCTCCTTATCCTCTTCCGTCTGGAGCGTTGCATAGATTGTACCGATAATCATATTAAGCACATTACCTGCACTTGCACCCTCATTGACTGCATCATCAAAGAATTTTGTAACATTTCTGTATTTATAGATAAGTCTTGCGTTATTCTCAGGCAAGCCCAAATCATCCACATATCTTTTAAGCTTAGCATCCGGCAGCTCAGGAAGTGATGCACGGATATCCTCTACCATTTTAGGAGAGATATAAAATCTAAGGATATCAGGCTCAGGGAAATAACGGTAATCGTCAGCATTCTCCTTTGTACGAAGAACATAAACGGTATCGCTGTTTGCATCGTAGCGCATCGTTGACTGGATAATTTTTTCGCCTGAATCAAGAATATCCTCCTGTCTTTCCATTTCAAGCTCCATTGCACGAACAATGTTTGAAAGGGAGTTGATATTCTTAATTTCGGTCCTTGTGCCCCAAGGCTCGCCCGGCTGATGAATGGACACATTGACATCACAGCGCATTGAGCCTTCCTGCATCTTACAGTCAGATACACCGACATTACGCATAATAAGCTGGAGCTTTTCTGCATATTCCTTTGCTTCTTCAGGAGATGAAATATCTGCCATGGATACAATTTCAATAAGAGGAACACCGCCGCGGTTGTAGTCAACATAGGTATAACCGCCGTCGTGAACAAGCTTACCTGCGTCCTCTTCAATATGAATACGCTCAATTCTGATTTTCTTGCCCGAATCAAGCTCAACATAACCGTTTACACAAACAGGCTCGTCAAACTGTGAAATCTGATACGCCTTTGGAAGGTCAGGATAAACATAGTTTTTTCTGTCCATATGAGAGTTATTGTTTATATCGCAGTGAACTGCAAGTCCTGCACGAACAGCAAATTCAATAACCTTTTTGTTAAGCACCGGCAGTGCACCGGGCTGACCTGTGCATACAGGACAGCAATGGGTGTTAGGCTCGCCGCCGAACTGCGTAGTACATCCGCAGAATATCTTTGTTTTTGTAGCAAGCTCAATATGAGTTTCGATACCGCATACTAACTGATAGCTCAAAGCGTAACACCTCCCTCAAAATCTGCAACGCCGTTTTCAACATTCTTTTCATAAAAATATGCTGCGTTCATAATTGTTTTTTCGCTGAATTTTTTACCGATAAGCTGCATACCGATTGGTAATCCCTTGCTGTCATTCTTAATCGGAACGCTGATAGCAGGAACACCTGTAATGTTAATCGGAACAGTTGCGATATCTGAAAGATACATTTCGACAGGTGATGCACCGCTGTAGTTAAGTTCAAAGGCTGTATTCGGTGCTGTAGGAGCAATCAGAATATCACAGGTATTGAATATATCATCAAAATCTGCAATGAGATTCTCTCTGAGCAAGCAAGCCTTTTTGTAATAAGCATCATAGTAACCTGACGAAAGCACATAGGTGCCAAGCATAATTCTGCGCTTAACCTCGTCACCAAAGCCCTCGGTACGGGTTTTTAAAATCATTTCCTCAACATCGTTAAAGCTTTCAGGTCTGTAGCCATAGCGGATACCGTCATATCTGCCAAGGTTTGAGGATGCCTCAGCACAGGCAATGATATAGTAAACAGGAAGTGCCTGCTTAAGAACAGGCAGGCTGATATCAATAATCTCTGCCCCATTATCCTCATAAAATTTGATTGCACCGTCAATTGCCTCTTTAAGCTCAGGATTGATGCCTTCAAAATATTCCTTGGCAACACCGATTTTCAAGCCCTTGACATCACTCTGTCCGAGTGTATCAGCGATATTCCCAAAATTAAAATCAACACTTGTCTGGTCGTTTGCATCAACACCGCTGATTGTATCAAATACCAAAGCAGTATCTTTAACTGAATTTGCAAGCACACCAATCTGGTCAAGTGATGAGCCGTAAGCAATCAGACCGTAACGTGAAACTGCACCATAGGTTGGCTTAAGACCGACAATACCGCAGAAGGAGGCAGGCTGACGAACAGAGCCGCCTGTATCCGAACCGAGTGCATAGGCTGCAAGATTTGCACAAACAGCAGATGCACCGCCGCCTGATGAACCGCCGGTTACGTGGTTAACATTACGTGGATTGAGCGGAGCACCATAACAGCTTGTTTCGCTTGTTGAGCCCATTGCAAATTCATCCATATTGGTTTTGCCAAGCATAACAGCACCCTGTGCCTTAAGCTTATTCCACACGGTTGAATCGTAATATGGTCTGAAGCCTTCAAGAATTCTTGAACAGCAGGTAGTTAAGTCCCCATCTGAGCATATGTTATCCTTAAGCGTCATAGGAATACCTGTTAAAGCAGTTGCATTGCCGTTTGCAAGCATTGCATCTGCAAGCTTAGCATTTTCAAGCGCCTTGTCAAAGGTAGTTGAAACATAGGCATTATATTTTTTGTTATCAGCCTCAATAGCGGCAATATATTTTTCGGTAAGCTCTACTGATGATATTTCCTTATTTTTAAGCATTTGTGATAACGGAGTAATAAGCTCTCTCATTTTATATTCCTCCCTTCACACAGAACATACCCTTTGAACCGCTGACATTAGAAAGAATTTTTTCGTTAGGGAGTGATTCCTTAACAACATCCTCTCTGAAATCCTCTGCAGGGGTTGCAGATGACGATACATTTCTGATTTTATCAGCATCACCTTCAACAGAATTGTTGATTGTATCGGCAAAGGCGATAATATCGTCCATATCCTTAATTATTTTATCAAGCTCCTCGTCTGAAAAGTCAAGACGTGCCAGACGAGCAAGCTTTAATACTTCGTCCTTGGTAATCATAATTACACCTCGTTGTAGTTGTAAAATTATTGTTTATATTAGTAAGCGTTGGTCCAACAATCGTAGGGAACGATGCCTACATCGTTCCGTTGGTATGTGACGGTACGATGTTATTCCCCTGTCAGGGGAAATGTCACGTAGTGACAAAAGGGTTCACATCGCGCCCTACGAAAGCGTAGATTACGTGATTCGTAGGGGCGCACAGTGTGCACCCGCCAACATTATCGTTGTGCCCACGGGCGAACAATGTTCGCCCCTACGATAAACAATAATTTAAATATTATACTATTAAACTCTCTAATTCAGCTAATGAAAGTCCTTTAATCAAAAGCGCATTTTCATTGCTGTCAATAGCATACTGCTCTGCTTTTTTCAAAGCCATGAAATAATCTGCATCACCGATTATGGAATCCTTACTTGTACTAACAAATACCATCTTCCAATCGGAAACAGGTTTACCATCAATTCCATATTCCAATTGCGGTGCTTTCAACAGTATTGTTTCAGTTTCTTCGGTAAGTGCAACAGCACCAAAGGGACTTCCATCCGGTTTAGCATAGAATTTGGGTACTGCTTTATAAGCGTTATTCCAATCAACTATCTCTTTTTTCCCTTTTAGCTTATCAAATAATCCCATTTTTATTTCACCTGAAAACACACTTACTTTCTCAATTTAATATGAACCTCACGGAGCTGCTGCTCGGTGATTTCATTAGGTGCACCGCACATCAAATCCTGCGCCTTGCCGTCCATTGGGAACGGAATAACCTCGCGGATATTCTCTTCATTTCTGAGCAGCATAATCATACGGTCAACACCCGGTGCCATACCTGCGTGAGGAGGAGCACCAAACTGGAATGCAGTATAAAGCGCACCGAATTTTTCCTTAAGCACCTCTTCATCATAACCTGCAATCTCAAATGCCTTTTTCATTACATCAATATCGTGGTTACGAACAGCACCTGATGAAAGCTCAACGCCGTTACAAACAATATCATACTGATAAGCAAGGATTGTGAGCGGGTCTTCATTTTCAAGTGCATCCAAACCGCCCTGCGGCATTGAGAACGGGTTGTGTGTAAAGCCGATTTTCTTTTCCTCTTCCTTATATTCATACATCGGGAAGTCGTTGATAAAGCAGAAACGATAAGCCTTCTTTTCAATAAGGTCGAACATTTCGCCGAGCTTTGTTCTGATCTGACCTGCATAGCTTGCTGCCTTAGCCTCGGCATCAGCAATAAAGAAAATTGTATCGCCGATTTCAAGTGATGCCATATCTGCAAGTTCTGTCTTCATATCATCAGGAATGAACTTATCGATAGGTCCTTTATATGACTTATCCTCCTGAACCAGAAGATAACCGAGACCGCCCATACCGATTGACTGCGCAAATTTAAGGAGCTTTTCGTGCTTACCCTTCGAAATTTCAGCGTGCACCTTAATTGCCCTTACTGTCTGACCGTGAAACGGCTTGAATGTGCAGCGCTGGAAGAAATCTGTTACATCAATAATTTCAAGCGGATTTCTGAGGTCCGGCTTATCTGTACCATACTTCAGCATGGCGTCTTTATAGCTGATAACAGGATAAGGAGCATCTGTTACCTCGTAGCCTTCAGGTGCAAATTTCTTAAAGGTTTTGGTTAAAATTTCCTCACCAACCTTAAATACATCCTCCTGTGTGGCAAAGCTCATTTCAAAGTCAAGCTGATAGAATTCACCCGGTGAACGGTCAGCTCTTGCATCCTCATCTCTGAAGCAAGGTGCAATCTGGAAATACTTGTCAATGCCTGATACCATAAGCAGCTGCTTATACTGCTGAGGTGCCTGAGGCAGAGCATAGAACTTACCCTTGTGCACACGACTTGGTACTACATAGTCACGTGCACCCTCTGGTGATGATGCACAGAGAATCGGTGTCTGTATCTCCAAAAATCCCATATTGGTCATTTCCTGTCTTAAGAAAGAAATGACATTGCTTCTAAAAATCATATTTTCCTTGACTTTCTGATTTCTGAGGTCAAGAAAACGATATTGTAATCTCTTATCCTCCCTTGTCTCCTTAGAGGTCTGGATTTCAAAAGGCAGTGGCTGACGTACCTTGCCGAGCATTGTAACCTTGTGCGCCTCAACCTCAATTGTACCTGTTGCGATTTTAGGGTTTACTGTCTCCTCATCTCTCTTCTCAACAAGTCCCTCAATTGAGATGCAATCCTCTTTTGAAATACCATCAAGCAAGGTTGTGTCGCGCATAACCACCTGCATAACACCATTCATATCACGAAGGTCAATAAATGATACACCGCCGTGGTCACGAATATTCTCTACCCAGCCTGCAATTTTAACTGTGCTGTCGATATCAGCCTCTGAAAACTGATCCATTGTTTTTGTTCTGTAAAGTGTTGAAAGCTCCATATCAAATCTCCTTTTTAATTTATAAAAAAGTAAAAAAGCAGTCTCAAGTCCAAATAGGACGAAAGACTGCTTCCGTGGTACCACCTAAATTAGCCGTTAAATCCGACTCACTCAAAAGGATTAACGCTCCCTGCACGCCCGAGTCTACTTGTATAAATATACTTTCTTTCGGGAACTCATAGGTGTTTTTCGCACTTTGCATATACTGTCTTGCACCAACCGACAGCTCTCTGAAACAGTGGCAAAGGCTACTCGCCTAATCATAGTTTTATATTATCACAGATATAATAACACGTTAAAATGCTTTAGTCAACATTTTTGTTTATAACTCTGTTACATATTATATGCAAAACAAATTCCAAAATGTATATAACAAGTGTAACGTACCAACCGATACCCATACCGCCAATTATAACACCAAGCACTACAAATACAGCTGTATTTATTACACTAAATATTATATTTCTGATTAAGCCTGTTTTTGTTGAAGAAAACAGTGATGAAATAATAACTGCAAGTGACAGCACAACCACAAGCGCCATACTGATAAGCGGCATCATAACATCGCCAATTTCGACAGTACTTTTAATCAGACCCATAATCACTGTAATAAGACTCACATTATCATACATTGGAAGACACATTGAAGCAAGCGGTGTAAAGAATAAAACGAGTCTTACAATAAGCAAAGGAGATGCGATTGACGATGATTTGATTATATTAAGAAATTTGTTTACTGCATCAACCTCTTTTTGTGCAAGTGCAGCATCAGTCTTTAAATTTTCATCAAGATTATAATAAAGCAGATTAACACCGCAATACGGGCATTTATCCTTCATATAAAACGGACTGAGCTTTTTGCCGCATTTAGGACAGGCATCATTCTTCATTTGCAGCACCTCCTGAAACCTCTTTTGATAAATTCTCACGGCGGATTTTCATATCAGCTCTGATTTTTTCAAGCTTTTCACCAGTTAAATCGTAGAACAGATAAGGGATAATGGAAAGTAATCCAAGCAGATAAGGAATACAGGTAAAAAGTGCCCATACATATAAATCAGTATGGTCGCCCTTTACTGTAATCTGCTCACCGGCAGAATTCGTTGTAAAGCTAAGACCAATTATAGGAAGAAGAGCTGTGCCAAGCGAAGTTGAAAGAGAACCGGTCAGCTTTCCGACAAATGTAAGCACTGAGAAGCTTACACCTTCATTTCTTTCGCCTGTTTTCCATTCCATATAGTCAACAGTATCACCAATCATTTCGGTCGGAATAACCATATTGATTGTATTGAAAAAGCTGAAAATAAAGTTTTGTATCATCAATAAAATGGAGATAACAAGAATATTTGAATTGTAGAACTTAAGTCCGCAGACAAATACAAGCGTACCTACAACAAAGCGGCAGATAAGATTAATCATTACAATTTGCTTATTATCAAACTTCTTTTTTACCTTAGGTATTAACAGATAAGTTAAGAAGCCAAAAATTGTACCCGGCAGATTAATCCACAAAACTGCAGAGTTAAGATTGAGAACCTCTGAATAATAGTAGGTCTGAAATACACCTGCAAGACCGGCTAAAGCACCAATAACATTGCCGATGATTATAAGCATAAGTGGTTTATTCTTAAGCATAACCTTGAAGCCCTCAAGCACTGACGGCTCCTTAATCGACTGGACAACTCTCTCTTTCGTTTTTCTGCCGGCAAGAGAGAACAAGCCTAGAATCATAACAGCAGCAACTATTGCAAGAAACAGGAAATCCTGTGAAAGCGTAAGACCCCATACACCATTGTTTGAAAGGTCCATCATAACAACAAGAATAGGTGTTGCCAGACCGCCAAGGATACTTGAAATAAATCTTGCACTTGATATTGCTCTTGTTCTGTCAGCCGGTGACGGAGATATTGCTGTACTCATACCCCAGAACGGAACATCACCGATTGTGTAGAAAAATTCCCATACGAAATATGATATGTACATATAAATGATTTTGACTGTTGTAGTTTTTGCATCAGCCAAAATTTCAGGACCTGCAAAAAGCATAATTGTTGCGATTGCAAGCGGAATGGGAACAATTAACAGATATGGTCTTAACTTACCGTAACGGGTTCTTGTTTTATCAATAATGCCGCCCATAAGCGGATCATTGATGGTGTCCCATAAACCGAGAACCAAAATCATTGTTGCAACTGCCTTTTCAGGTATTCCGAAAACCTTTGTAAAAAACAGTGACAGATAACCGGCTGCTACAAGATTGTAGCCAAAAACCTGACCGGCATTTGCAAAGCCATAGGCAAGGTTTTCTTTCACGCCAACATATCTTATTTCTTTGCTCTGTGTGTTTTCACTCATATAACCCCTCCTATAAAACACCTTATATGTTTATATTAAACCAAAAATATAAGCATATTGTCAACCTTTTTTAGTTATTTCGTATAGCAAATTATAGTTCAGCGTATCAATTGGTGTTTCATTAGACATCGTAAGGACGCACATTGTGCGCCCGCCAACATTATCGTTGTACCCACGGGTAAACAATGTTCGCCCCCTACGATAAACAATAATTTATGCAAAAAAAACGGACAGATATAAAATCTGTCCGCACTAAAAACAAATATTATTTTGTCGGCAAGCCTTCCTTGTCGTACATACAAATTGTCTCGCAAAGGATTTCAATACCTGCTGAAATTGCCTCAGGTCTGAGATTTTCAGGTGTATCAAGACGTGTATGATAATAACGTGGAGGATCAGGATTCATAGCAGCAAAGCCGGTTGCCTTAATACCTCTCTGTGTGAATGCAGCAGCGTCACTGCCGCCGATGTAAATAGACTCGAAGGACAAGTCATAACCACAATTTGCAGCAGCGTTCTTAACAAGGTGCTTAACACCGTAATCGTGCTGAACAGTGCCCGAAAGGTCACGGTCATAAACAGCCATATCCTCTAAATCACGGAAGGTATCAATAGCAATAACAGCTGTAGGAAGATCCTTGAGTTCCTTTTCATGAGCCTTTGCATATGCCTTTGCACCACGAAGACCGGCCTCCTCAGAGCCTGAGCAAATCATAGTAACCTCAGTATTCTCAAATTCAATACCTGCCTCATCAAGAGCCTTGATTGCAGCCATACCTGCATAGCAGCCTGAAAGGTTGTCAGATGCACCCGGTACAGATTTAGTCCAGCTCTGGAAGAAGAGAAACGCAATTTCAAACGGAATAAATACGCAGGATATAACAAAGAAAAGGATGAAGAACCATCTGAGTTTTTCGATATCCATTGCGGCACCGCCTTTACCTACGATAAGGCAAACAACAGCATAAACGGTCTGAACAATAAGACCAACAACAGCAGGAATTTCAACAAAAAGCTTTGCCTGCAAACCACCCATAAGGTAGTTGAGTGTCCATTCAAACTGGCTGTCGGAATGACCGACAAGAATAATTCTCTGCTTAACCTCGCCTTTAGGACTTCTTGTAGCAATCATATTGTGTGATGTCTGCTTAGGGAAAAGGAAATCATCAAATTCCTTATACATCAAAAACTCAAACACAAGCGGAATGAAAGCAAGCACGCAAAGTACAAGTGCTGCAATCGGTGATGCAAACCAGTTAACAAATACGGATGCAACACCACACGCAACTGTGAAAGGAATGAAGCCCATAAAACCCTGTCTATGTAAGGTAAAGGATTCAATCTCTGTTTTGTCGCAATAGTTCTTCATATCCTTCTGCATCCACTGCTGAGCACGAAGCTCTTCAGGTGAACCAGGCTTACGAGGACCTATTTTTTTACAAATCTTTGTAATGCCTCTTACAGCATAATCTGTATTCTTCTGAATATCAATATTCTCAGAATACTCTTTAGCAATTTTCATATTACTACCCCTTTGAAAAAAATGTCAATATGATTTTAACATAGTAAAGAATGAAATGCAAGAGTATTTACTTAATACGATAAATGATGAATGAAAAGTCCTGAAAGGAGCTTAGGCTCAAACCATGTCGATTTAGGCGGCATAATAAGTCCGGCATCTGCAATTGCCATTAAATCATCAACTGTTGTAGGATACATTGCAAAGGCAAGTGTCATATCTGATGATGTTCTTTTTTCAAGCTCTTCAAGTCCTCTTATACCGCCGATAAAATCGATTCTGTCATCATTTTTAGGATCTGTTATATTCAGAATCGGTGACAACACATTGTCCTGAAGAATGGATACATCAAGTCTGGCAACAGGGTTGGAATCATCAATTATCTCAGCCTTTGCCTCAAGACTGTACCACTGATTTTTTATCAGCATACCAAAGGTATGCTTTTTGCTTGGCTTGAATCTTCCGTCAGACTTCTCAACAATAAATTTATCTGAAAGCTTTTCAATAAATTCTTCCGTACTGCTGCCGTTAAGGTCTTTAACAACACGGTTATAATCCATAATTTCAAGCTGTTCATCAGGAAATGCAACAGCAAGGAAGAAATTAAATTCCTCTTCACCTGTATAATTCGGCTTATCTTCCCTGCGCTTCTGACCAACCTTTACAGCTGATGCACATCGGTGGTGACCATCAGCAATATACATAGCAGGAACACTGCCAAAAAGTGCTGAAAGCTGAGAAACAATCTCAGAATCATCAATAACCCATACAGTTTGTTCAACACCATCAGCAGTGAAATGATATACAGCCTGATAATCGTTCATCCAGCCTGATACAATATCATTGATTTTATCATTATTTTTGTATGTAAGGAAAATCGGACCTGTATTCGCATCACAGGTATCAACATGACGAATACGATCAATCTCCTTTTTAGCAAGTGTATGCTCATGTTTTTTTATAACATTATTCATATAGTCATCAATCGAAGCACAGCCAACAATACCAATCTGAGCTCTGTCATTCATAACCTGCTTGTAAATATAAAGACAAGGGGTACTATCCTGTACCAAAGCGCCTGAATTTTCAAGACTCAAAAGATTTTCCTTAGCCTTTTCATACACTGCATCATCATAAATATCTGTTCCGACAGGCAAATCAATTTCAGCCTTGTCAACATGAAGGAAGGAATACGGATTGCCTTTAACCATTTCCCTTGCCTCTTCACTGTTCATTACATCATAAGGAAGTGCGGGTATCTGTGCCTGCTTATCAACAGCAGGTCTGAATGCCTTAAATCCACGAAATACTGCCATAATTATGTTTTCTCCTACTTTTTATTTTTTTCATATATAATACGAAGTCCGTCAATCAGCAACTGCCTGTCAACAATAACCTCATTTTCACAATACTGAGCGATGACACTGCCCAAACCACCCGTTACAATTACAGTTGCCTTTTCACCAAGCTCAGACTCAAATCTTTTAATAAGCCCGTCAATCATTGCTGCTGTACCAAAAACGATACCGCTGCGCATTGAGTCAATTGTATTTGTACCAATCGCATTTTCCGGTGCAACAATCTCAATCTGAGGCAGCTGTGCTGTTGATGAGGACAAAGCACTCAAAGAGGTTTTAACTCCGCACAAAATTGAACCGCCTAAAAAACATCCGTTTTTATCAATAACCGATGCAGTTGTGGCTGTACCCAAATCAAAAATAATCTGTGGACACGGATATTTTGCAATACTTGCCACAGCACCCACAACCATATCAGCACCAAGCTCGGCAGGATTGTTTATTTTAATATTAAGACCGGTTTTCACACCGGGACCGACAACTACAGGCATTTTCCCTGTAATAAGCATAAGTGCCTTTGAAATAGTCCTGTTAAGAGGCGGAACTACTGATGAGAGCACGCTGCCTTCTATATTGTCAACATTTATTTTAAAAATCTCAAAAATGCTTTTAAATTTAATTGCATATTCATCTGCTGAATCATTAACAGCAGTTGAGAGCCTGCACTCATGCACCATTTTGTCGTTTTCCAGAAAGCCTAAAACGATATTTGTGTTACCGATATCTACTGCAATAATCATTTATTTTTCCTTTCTGCCAAGCTTAACAAGCTTGACGATTGTTGGTGATAAAACAAGATTCACACCCATCTCAAGCAGAAAATTAACACCGCAAAGACCTACAAGCATAAAGGTTAAAACGTCGGTATCCCCTGCCCATTCTTTGATTGTATCAAAGAAAAACAAACGGCAGCCAAGCAAAAATACACCGGTGTTAACAAGCGGACAGACTATTGCAGCTGCAACAACAGCTACTATTTTCTGCTTTTTTTCTATCAGACTGTAAACAAGACCTGCAGCAAGACCTGCGAGAGCACCCTTAATCAGAACAACGGCAATTGTTGCAATCGGATTAACAGTCAAAAACAATGCTGCATCACCTGACAATAAAACCGCCAGACCAAATGCAAAACCAAGCCATGCACCCGACCATTTGCCATACAATGCTGCACCGACTACTATCGGAATCAGTACAAGTGAGATTGAAAAAATAGCTGTCGGCTTAATTACAACTGCCACAATCTGCAATACTACAACAATTGCAGTAAGCAGACCTGTTCCTGCAATTTTCTTTGTTTTTTCATTCATATCAAATTTTCCTTTCAGCTACTGTTCCTGAGTATTGCTGCGAAGAAAAAGCACAGCAATACCCGGTAAAGATTATTTTTACCGCGGATACAATGCGATAGTATTATATTATATCATATAAAAAAAGTAAAGAAAAAAACACACTGAATCAAAATCCAGTGTGTTTATAAGCTTATTTTTCTGATTTCAGGCTTGATTATTCATCCACCTGAGTCTGGGCGGTTGTATCACCCTTGGCACTGTAGGCATCATATCTGTTTTCCAGCTTTGAAAGCTTGTTGTTTTTCATATCCTTTTTCAGTACCTTTGTACCGTCAAAGGAGATATAATACTCACCGATTGTTTCCATAGAAAAGGTGTCCTTACCATCCTCGGTTGTAACGTCCTTTTTTACAATAACATTAGCAACCACTTTAACGTATTTTTCACCGTCGATATCAACACCGTTTGATGCAATCATAAAGGAATAATCCTTATCTGTATCATCAAGACCAAGCTCCTTTGGAGTATAGGAATTCTCAATAAAGCTGATTGCATCTGCGTCTTTGATTTTTGCTTCTTCTGTAGGGATCTGAGCTACTGTTGCTGTAGGATCTATCTCTTCGGTATTACCTGAGCAGGCAGTAAAAACAGCACAAATCATTACAGCTGACAGCAAAACAGCAAATAATTTTTTAATAACAACTACCCTCTTTCCTAATTCGGTGGGGAATAATCACTATTACTCCTCGTCCTCACAATCGTCGCAGTCGCACTCAACCTCGAACTCAAGCATTTCGCCGCAGTTCGGGCAAGGTATTGCTCCGCCGAGAACGGTCTCCTCGTCAACAGTTATTTCCGCACCGCAGAGAGGACACTCAACCTCAAATTCCTCATATTCTTCATCGCAATCACAGCAATCGTCGCAATCACAATCCCAATCGCAGTCACAGTCACAATCATCTTCCATAAGGTAATCCTCAACCTCAGCAAGATCCTCATCAACAGCATCAATCTGCTCTGCGAGAAGCTCCAAACCCTCGGTCATATCGTCAACATCCTCTGCAAGATTTGAAAGAACATCAACAATTGCCTTGAATACCTTTGTCTCTTTTTTGTTTGCATCTAAATCAAGACCGTCAAGCAGTCCCTTAAGATAGCCTAAGCTCTCAGTTGTTTCCATAATAAAACTCCTTAATTTTAAAATAATATGGTTATCCTTATTTATGCTCTTTCCATATACTCACAGGTTCTGGTATCAATTCTGATCATATCACCCTCGTTGATGAAGAGCGGAACACGAATCTCAGCACCGGTTTCAACCTTTGCAGGCTTAAGAGTATTTGTAGCTGTGTTGCCCTTGAGACCCGGCTCAGTCTCAGTAACCTCAAGAGTTACGAAGGTTGGCGGCTCAACACCGAATACCTTGCCTTTGTATGAAAGGATACGGCAAACCTCGTTCTCCTTAACAAACTTAAAGTTATCTGAAAGGTCAGCCTCTGATACAGGAACCATATCAAAGGTCTCATTATCCATAAAATAATACAGACCGTCATCGCTGTATGAATAAGCCATTTCTCTTCTTTCAATAAATGCAGTCGGGAACTTAGCTGATGGGTTGTAGCTCTTTTCTGTAACTGCACCTGTAATAACATTCTTTGTCTTTGTTCTTACAAAAGCAGCGCCCTTACCCGGCTTAACGTGCTGGAACTCAATAACCTGCAATACGTTGCCGTCCTCCTCGAATGTAACGCCGTTTCTGAAATCACCTGCTGTTACCATAATTTATACCTCCAAGATAATAAAAATCAATTGTAATATATTTACTTATATATTTTATATTATTTCTAACAATAAATCAATACCCATTTTATAGCTATCCTTGCCATAGCCGCTTATTTGTTTAACACATACATCGGTTATAACAGAAATTTTGCGAAAATCCTCTCTTTTATGGATATCTGACATATGCACCTCAACAAAAGGTGTAAACTCCTGCACAGCCTCAATCGCATCACGGATTGCATAAGAATAATGAGTATACGCACCTGCATTTATAACGACACCGTCAAACTCATCCTTACTCTCATGAATAACATCAATAAGATCTCCCTCATGATTTGATTGATAGAAAGTCAGCTTGGCACCATTAGCCTTTCCGTAAAGCTTTAGCTCATCATTGATTTGCTTTAACGTTTCACCGCCGTAGACATTCTTTTTTCTAATACCGGTCATATTAAGATTAGGACCGTTTAATATAAGTATTTTTTTCATAAAATCACCTATGTCTATAATAATTGATATGCATTTTTAAGTCAATATTTAAACTGTACAATAAAGAGAAAAAATCGGAGTATCGTTATGATACTCCGATATGTATAATTATTTATACTTTCTTTTACGAGCAGCCTCGCTCTTCTTTTTACGAGCTACTGAAGGCTTTTCATAATGCTCTCTCTTACGTACTTCCTGGATAATGCCATCACGAGAAGTCTGGCGCTTAAAACGTCTAAGTGCACTGTCAAGAGATTCATTTTCTTTAACTTTAACCTGGCTCATTCAATTCCCTCCCTCCGACCGCTTCGGGGGTATTTGATACTTCTTTAATATCCGAGCAAGATTATATACAAAATAAATCTAAATGTCAAGTATTTTAACAAGAAATGTATAAATTCAATGAAATTTTTTATTATTAAACAAATTTCGCACCAAAATATCTTCCGCTAATTACCGTTTGGAATAAAATATAATACTCTGTGTTTTATTCCGATTATTTGAAATTTCATATTAATAACAGTCAATTTCTGCAGCATATGGTGAAAGACCTGATTCTTTTTCTCCGAGTCTGCGCGCTTTTAAATCGCTTTCAACAATTGCTCTCTGCTCCTTAGTGTAATTAATAAAGAGCAGCGGAATAATGAACAGCACACTTGCAATTGCAGGTGTGAGAATAACGAGCGGCCACATCCACTTATCAAACGCAGCGGTCTGTGTGCCGACATAAACTGCTGCATCATCAATCGCCTTGTATCCGAGGATTGACAGTGCCATAGTTGCAAGACCGGCAGTAATACCACTGGAAATTTTAGTGAACGAGGTCTGCATAGAAAACGTAATACCCTCAGTTCTCTTACCCGTTTTCCATTCCATATAATCAATACTGTCACAGAAAATTGAGGTTTGGGCAATCGAAAGCGCACCACTCGGTATACTGCCGATACCAATAAGAATCATTGCTATCCAGAGCTTTTTGCCCTCATATCCTACAAAGTAAGCAATAACACGAACAATAATATTTACAACCTGAATTAAGATAAGAACATTTACATAACTGCCAAGCCATTTTTTAAGCTTGTCAGCAAATACCATTCCGATAAAACTAGGCAAAGCAGTCATAGCAAAATAAATCGTGGTAAGACCAAGTGCACCTATGAGCCCACCACCTATAAAATCGGCGGGTATTTCATATTTAAAGAAATATGTAACCAGATTCGCTCCAAAGCCAAGCGCCCCACAAAGATTTGCAAGTGTAACAAGCAGCATCATTTTATTTTTGAACAAAAGTGAAAAGCTCTCTGCAAGTGACGCCTACTGTTCAGCCTGATTGACACGGATTCGTTCCTGTGCCTTTGAACAGCGATAGCTTATCATTGCTCCGCCAAGGCCAAAAATAACAGCAAACACCGCAGTAACGAGTGCCATGCTTACACCCTTGGCATTTGCAATCATCTCCAGCACCATCGGGATACCTACACTGAGTGCGCCATAAACACAGCTGCCAATTGTTCTTGCCCACTGCACAAATTTATCACGCTCGCTTGAATTTGGCGACACCATTGCAGTAATACCCCAAACAGCAACATCCTGCACAGTATAAACCAAATCCCAGCAGATATATACAATTACAAAATATGCCACTCTAAGCCAAAGCAAATCCTCAGCTGTTGAAAAGACAAGGAACATAAGAACAGTAAAAATACCTACCGGCAGGGGTGTATATTTCAAAAATGGACGCAGCTTTTCACCATTTTTAAAGGTGTGTCTATCAATAAATGAGCCCACGATCGGATCATTCACACCATCCCAAACCTTCATTGCGATAAGCAAAACAGATACAATGGCAGCCGGGAACATGGCAATATCGGTCATAAAATATGTAAAAAACGATGCTCCGATAAGAGAATACACCATATTCTGACCGCACAAGCCAAATATGAAGCTGCTAACCTCTTTTTTAGGAATATACTTTTTCTCTTCAACATCTGCCATAAAAACACCCCTTATATAGTTATAGTATTATTATATAATATTCACATAACAAATGATAGTATTTTATGAAAATGTTACAAATATAGACATTTTGATGTTAAATATATTGATAACGCATGAAAAAAAGGACAGTTCATATAAAACTGCCCTTTTTTCATAAGTATTACACTGTTTTGTTTTTTAATTTGTACAGTTCGGCATAGTCCTTGGCATTGATTATACCGTCATTTGTGAAGTCAAGAAGGAAATTACATGTATCATCACTCGGAGATTGGTTGATGACTTCATCATTCCAGATTAAGTCAAGTATGTATATCGGCATTTTCACACATTCACCACTGCCGTGCTCCGTATAATAGCAGTACTCGCCATCTGCACCACTGAAATATAAATTATTGCTTGAAACAAAATTCACATTACACACTTCCTGCTTATCTTTCACCCATTTCTCTGCATAAGATCCGTTTGGTGCAACCACCGTATAATCCGTACATAATGATGTTGGTTCACCGGATACCTGACGATTCGTTAAATAAAGTGTAAAATCCTTTCTCGACGGGAATTTGACTGTGCCCATAAAGTAAGAATTAATGGATTTAAGATTTGGCGCATAAATAAACTCAAGCAGCGGGCACAGTGATACATCAAGATAATCACCCGGACATTCTGTTGCCTGAGGTGCATATATAAATTTTAATTGCGGCACTGCTCCGTTTTTGATTTCAAGCTCGCCCTCACCATCAAAAGCATAGGATGGAATCCTGTTTGCTTTCGGTGCATAAATACATTTTAATGAATAACAATCCATAAACATAGCACTGCCGTATGTTCTCGGAACATCCTCTAAATTTTCAAAATTTACATATTCAAGATAGTCTCCCTTAAAGGTATCACCATTTAACTCTGTACATTTTGGCAGACTGATTGTTTTTGCAGCAACATCAAAAAACGCTCTATAATAAAACATTTCGCAGTTTGGCAGCTCTATGTTATCAAACAAAGACTCAGCAAAGCCATAGCTCTCAACCCAAATTATTTGAGAAAAATCCATTTCTCTCGGCAAAGAAACGCAATTTCCAAATGCCCAATAGGCAATTCTTGTTACGAGCGGAAGATTCACGTCCGTCAGCTGTCTGCAATTTCTAAAGCCACCGTTTAAGAGCTTTATTTGAGGTAAGTTAGCGTATTTAATCGGCGTATCCTCAAAAGCTCTTGTACAGCACGTTAAATTCGGGAAATCAGCCTCGGTAATTCCTGTTGCTGCTAAACAACCCGGACTATCGTTAGCTCCGCCTGCAGTAACAAGACTTTGCGCAAAGCTTATTTTCGTCAGTAAACGGCAGTTATAAAACGCTTCACTTGATAAATAGTTTATGTTAGGCATATTTTCTTCATAGAGTGCACTACAGTTTTTAAAAACTTTATCATAACAGCGCTTAACGCCTAATGCTTTGATTTTCTGCAGATTGCTGTTTTCAAAAGCAGACATACCAATTGACTCAATTGAATCAGGAAGTTCAATATGAACGATGTCACTGTTCATAAAGCATTCTTTTCCTATTCCAACAGGTACAACACCATTTATTGTATCAGGGACTTTGATTGCTGCATATTTACCATTGTATGCGATTATATCATTATACTCATCCAGCTCAAAATCATTCTCATCTGCCACCTTGAATATTTGATAGCTTGCAGATGTGTACTGGCTGTGAAGCGAACTGCCTACAATCGGGAATGCTGCAGCAATAATTGTTGCATAGCTGTCTACCTCAATAGCATTTTTATATGTAGTTCCGTTTGTTGTACTTGGAAGTGTATTGTCAGTTGTATAAATAATTTTCGTATTCAGTCCATCCGCACAGGATAATTCAATTTTGATTGTATCCTCATATTCACCGCTTTCATAGTTAAATGTTACAGGATTCTTCCTTTCAGCATCAATAAGATTGAAATAGTTGAGCAAGCCTGCACCGGACCACAGCCTGTCTGACGGCTTATTCGTATTGAAAGCGGCTGATTTGATTTTCGTATAAACCTCATCAGGTGTTAACGTATTATTCTGCATAAGTACAATAGCTGCAGCGGCAGATACAAAAGGAGCAGAAGCAGATGTTCCGCCAAAGCTGTTTGTATAGCCTCCGCCTAAATCTGTTGTGTAAATGCCGATTCCGGGAGCTGAAATATCAACAGTTGTGCCATAGTTTGAGAAAGAGCATTTCTCACCATTTTGGTCGAAGGCTGAAACAGCAAGCACATTTTCATCATTTGCAGGGGAACTGTCAGCCGTATCCAGATTTTCATTGCCTGCACTTGCCACTAATACAATGCCGCTTTCTTTTAATTCCTTTAACAGCGTGGTTTCAACAGGAAGAGCTGTGCCGTTGCCGCCAAAGCTCATATTAATAATATCCGGCTTGTCAGTCATATTCAGGATATATTCATATGTGCAAATCAGAGAGGAGGTATACACCTTACCATCATCGCTTCCAGCCTTAAAGCTTTGAATTTTTACATTATCTGTAGTGGTCTGTGCAATAATACCGGCACATTTTGTTCCGTGTCCATGATCGTCCATCTCATCATTTGCATTACCTGAATTGCTGAAATTAGTATTGGTTCTTAAAGCTCTGGATTTAAGAAGTGTATGAGTATAATCAATTCCCGAATCAATAATGCCGACTGTAACATCGGATAATTGTTTATATTTAAAAAATTTAACAGTAGTATCCGATTCAGTAAAAGAAAATGCCCATTTTGTATCATCAGCATAAGTTGAATAAGAAGAAGCATTGAGATTATATACTCTGTCATTAGAAACGACCAAACCCTGCTCTTCATACTCTGCCAAGGCATTTTCTGCAGAAGCTGAATCTTCAAACTGAATGAAAGCATATCCAAGCCCGTAAACCTCATCAATTGCATCATAAGTGTTAATTTTTGATTTTGTTTCAACAATTAATCTGTTATCAACCGTTATACTTTCTGCACCCGATTTATCAAGCCTGTATTCATATTCCTCATTATACTCTGCTGTCATTCTGGCAATATCCTGTGCAGTAAGCACAGCGCTGTTTTGATTTACTTTCTGCTTAACAATACTACCACAAGGGTATATCATCATTATAAGCATAGTCAACACAAGTAAAACACTTATTCGTTTTTTCATAAAATACTCCTTTGGACAATCAATTTTGGCATACTGTTAGTAAGTATAATATAACACCTATATAT
>JAIDVA010000318.1 GCA_029059925.1 Eubacterium sp.
TGATAATATAAACAATAATTTATATTATCAACTTCTTTAAATCCTCCATATTATGAATATCGACAGTATTATTTTTATTCTTTCTGTCGATAAGATAAAATGTACATCCTATTTTCTCTGCAAGCCTTTTATCCTTTTCCTCGTCACCAACAAAAATCAAGTTACAAAGTTTAATTCCGTATTTATCTGCAATAAGCTCTATTCCGTGTGAGCTCGGTTTTCTGTATCCACAGGATTGTGATGATACATAGTAATCAATGTGCTCAAGCAAATCAGGAATGAAGTGCCTGAAATATTTATCGGGCATAGCATTGGGGATATCTGTCAGAGCACAAATCTGATATCCCTGTGCTTTTAAATGCTCAAGCATTTTAATTGAATCATTATATATTATTGTGTTTAATCCGAATGAATCGAAAAAAATTTTTATTGCCTCATCAAGATTGATATTAGTGTTCCAATGCTCAAGGCATTTTTTAAATATAAGTTCAGGCGAATATTCAATTTCACGATAGTTTATACGAGGGTTATATGTTTTCATAATTTCAGCAGATAAATCAATATCACTGTCTGATATATTACTGTTAAGAAATTTAGCTATAGCTTCAAAGCCCTGCCTGTAATAATCAACCCATGACGGCGGCATATTAACAAATTCCATTAGTGTTCCGCCTAAATCAAATACTATAATCTTCATAATTTTTGTTCCAATCTTAATCACATTCCAATAAATAATCTATAAATTCATTCCAGCAATTTATGTGCAGATAATCAAAATTAATAATTGACGTGTCCTGAATTTCTGTGTAAGGACTTGGTGATACCTCTTTGTTCTCATACAAGACAGGGAATATTCCTGCATTATGTGCACCCATAATATCATATTTGATACTGTCGCCACAGTACCATACCTCAACAGGGTTTAATTCGGCTTTATTGAGTGCTAAGTCAAACAGCATTTTATACGGTTTTCTGAAGGCATAGTCACTTGATGCAATTACAAATTCGAAATTATGATTAGGTAATACTTTATCAAGCCTGTTTTTCAGTGCATTGCCTGTCCAGCCAATATTGCTTATTACACCGGTTCGTATATTGCTGTCATTAAGATACTTTAACAGCCTTTCTATATATGGCATGGGATAACACCACGAGGTATTGTCCCATAATATTTGCTGAATTTCCTCATAGCTTACATCAAATTCAAGATTGAAATAACCATATTTATATTTTAATGTTTGTAATGCACTCGGCTCACAGCCTTGTTTTCTGAATTGTTCATATTTATTGAATAAATCAATTGAAAAATGATTAATCTGTTCGAGGGTAACATTGTTTGGGTTGCTGATAATATGCTCAAATACAGCTTTTTCACCCTGTATATAGTTCCAATCAGGTTCGTATACTAATGTATGACCGTAATCAAATAAAATCATTTTAGGCTTGTACATATTCTCACCTCAGATAAAGTTTAACATTTGCTTTTTCCTCAGTCAATGTATAAAGTGAATTTTATGTCAAATACTATAATGATTAATACAGAAAGCAGGGATATTATGGTTGACAAAACCGGTGCAGACGGCGATACAGTTAAGCTTCTCAAGGAATGTGATGCAGGAATAAAAATGGGTGTTGCCGCAATTGATGATGTGATTGATAATGTCGAAAATACTGATTTCAGGAATTTGCTGCACGACAGTAAAAATCAGCATGAAAAGCTTAAGGATGAAATACTTGTTCTTTTGAATGAGCATAATGATGACGGAAAAAATCCAAACCCTATGGCAAAAGGTATGAGCTGGGTGAAAACGAATATGAAAATGGCAGTTGACGGAACAGATAATACAATTGCCGACTTAATTACAGATGGTTGTAATATGGGTGTAAAATCACTTAGCAGATATCTTAATCAGTATAAAAGTGCAGATAATAAATCAAGGAACATTACAGGCAGACTTGTGCAGATTGAGGATAGACTGGCAACTGATATAAGGCAGTATTTATAATTTATATAATGAAAAAACACGTTAGATATAAAATCCAACGTGTTTTTTTCATTTAATTGTTATTTTGAAAGTACTACAGTTGTAACGCTTTTTGCCGGGATTGATACTGCCTTACTGCCAACCTTGCCTGTTTGATATTTCTCCAGATTATGTAACTCGTCTGTTACATACGTTTCGAAATCTGAATAATATGATTTATTGAATGTTGTGTATTGTGTAACCTCACCTTTGTTTACGTACACTACAACCACTGTACCATCGGGGTTTTTATATGCAGTCTGTTCAATTGTAGGTGCCATTGAACTGCCGGTTGATACGGCAATTCTTTTTGCACCCTCCTGTATGAATTTTGAATAGTTACCAAGACACCATAAACGCTTGGAGGTTTCAATAGCAGTGTGGTCGTTGTAGTTAATATAAATCAGACCGTCAGGATAAATTCCGCCGCTGCAGGCTGTCCACCAATCCCATTCAACAGCATTGAGAATCGTGAGATCCTGATAAATGATGTCTGCGAGAGCAATACCATATTCTATACTCATACCATTTGTATTGCCGCCCTCTTGCTGAATAAGGTCATATACACCTGAGTTGCCGTCATTCGTCATTTGACAGTATTCTGTGCAGCGTACCTTTTCGACGGAAGAAAAGTGATTGCTTTCCAGCTGTCCTGCAACAGTCTGCCGGTCATTTTTGCTTGCCCAGTATGAATGCGTGTCAAGGGAGTCAACATAATCCCTTATATTCGCATTGCTGTTTGCATAGCTGTCCGTTGACGAAAACATATTGTTCAAAAAGTTGTTCCAATAGGATGAATGGTTTAACTGTCCGCTTTCCCATACTGACAATTCAACCTTGCCGTTGAGACTGCTGTTCTTCAGTGCAGGAATCATATAGTCATTATAAAATGTCCGTGCTGCAGCATATTCCCAGTGTGAACCCTCCTGACTGCAATTGCCGTTTGCATCAGCAGCCCATTCCCATTCAGGCTCATTTATAGGCGATATGTTTGTTACATTGTAACCCTCGTCAATAAAGTGCTCTGCACAGTTGATTACATAGTTTGCAAAGCTTTGATAATTGCTTTCATCCAGATTAGGATAGCGCTTTGTAATATTACCTTTTGAGTCTGTGCTTACAGGACTGCAGTATGCTTTGCCGTTATTCGTGAGCGAAATTGGTGCAGAGTTTGAGAAAAGTGTAACCTTTAAATTATTGTTTGCTTTTTGAGCAGATGCAAGTGCTTTTCTTGCATTTACATCGGCATTCCAATCATAGGTTGAAGGATCATTTATATTGCTGTTTGGTGCAAGAAAATCCTCTGCTCTTCTGTGCCAATCGCTGATGCCGGTATCATTTTCCGAACCTCCGCCGAGATTATAACGATAAATGTTAAGACCTATTCCGTTATCCCTGGAGTAAAGCAGCTCCATGATTTCGTCAACATTCTCCCAGCCGCCTACATCCTGCGACCACCAGCAGGCTGATGCGCCAAAGCCTTCCATCGTCTGATATGTTGTGTTTTCATTAATCGTAGTAGCCTTGTTTATTGTACTGATATTTTTGACAACATTTTCAATCATAATGAAATCCTTTGCGTTTATGTAACCGTCGACATACAAATCGGCTTTACCGTCATAATTTGACTGTAAATATGGTGGATTGTCATTAGCGTGGCTGAGTGCATTTTCAAATATGCCTTCAACCATTATTGCATCAAGTACCAAATCATTCCTGCCGCATACGGTGCAGGAGTATATAAAATTGTAACCGTTTGTATTCAGATATCTGTATTTATGTCCTGCTATAGGAGTGAAGTTGCTTTTGCTTGCATCTACATCACAGTAAATACAGCCATACCAGTCATATCCCTTTTCTGTACATGTGGGAGCGTGCGTGATGATCTGATAGTCGTGGACTGCACCGTCAATATTATGACCATCCTCAATAAGACAATAGTAATGCCAGTCGAATCCGTTGCTTTGACCTTGCTGAACAAAGCTGCGCACACCTGAATCGTGCAGGCCGAAAAATCTTGCATAAGTTCCATTACCGTTTTTATCGCGAAAAGCATTGTCTGCGATTATTATATTAGGTGAGAATATTTTTACGTAGTTAAAGTTTGTTTTGTTAAAAGCGTTGCTGCCAATGTTTGTTACGCTTGAAGGAATATCAATCCAATAGGTGCTGGCTGTACACCCTTCAAAGGCGCCTTCACTGATTGTGGTGACTGTATTACCGTTAAAAACAACAGTTTCAAGCTTTGTTAAACCATTGAAAAGGTTTTTGCCAATGCCTGTAACGCCTTCTTCAATAACAATGTTTTTTATACTTCCGCGATAAATAGACCACGGAACAGAAGTGGCAAGTAAATAATCAGCACTTTTTCCTGTTCCGCTGAGAGTCAGCAGACCTGTGCTTGTATTAAATGTAGCTTTAAGATTACCGGTATTATATGAACGGCTTGCGGCATATGCAGTGGTTTCAAAGCCTGCAAACATTGAAATCATAATGATTAAGCTGAAAAATATTGACAGAGCCTTTTTCATAAAACACCTCCATGTACAAAAAGTTTTTTATAATATTATATAGCATAAAAATACAATAATCAACATTATAGAACGAATTTATCCATTGTTGGATTGTAAACCTATAAACAGATAAAGGTTGACAATATGGTTTGCATGTGGCATAATTCTTAAAAATTAAAGGAGAACTATATTATGACCGAAGAAAAGAAAAAAGAAAAATTAAAAACACTTGATATGGTATACATAGGATTATCTGCTGCATTGATTGCAATTTGTTCGTGGATATCCATTCCTATGGCTGTTCCTATTACATTGCAGACAATGGGAATATGTCTTATTTCATCCTTGTTTGGTATGAAAAGAGGTACACTTGCAACTGTGGTTTATATAATTCTGGGCGCTGTGGGTGTACCTGTTTTTCAAGGTTTCACCTCGGGTGTAAGTATTATTGCAGGCTCGACGGGCGGCTATATAATAGGTTTTATATTTACAGCACTGATTGTAGGCTTTGTGTCTGATAAGTGGAAGGGAAAGCTTATACCGTTGATTATCTCTATGGTTATTGGTATTTTAGTTTGTTATGCCTTTGGTACTGCCTGGTTTGCTGTTGTTTATGCAAGAGAAAATACGCCTGCCACAATCGGAACAATTCTTGGCTGGTGTGTAATTCCGTTTTTAATCCCTGATGCAGTTAAAATTGTAATTGCTTCGATACTAACGAACAGATTAAAAAGATTTGTGAAATAATGATGAAAATAAGATATCATCATTTAATGTGTATCCCAAGATATAAGGGGGAGGGCTACAGCAGGGAATTTTGTGAGAATTTGCGTAAGGTTAAAGAGAGCATTCATGAAGAAGATTATACGCTTGTTGACTGCTGTGACGATATTTGTCTGTTTTGTCCAAACAATGAAAATGGTATATGTAAGGATAGTGAAAAAGTAAGCCGATATGATACACTTGTAAAGGGGAAAATATTAAAAGGCGAAGCATTTTTGCTTGAAGAAATCTGCAGTGACTGCTCATGGTTTGATATCTGCAGGAATATAAAAATTTAATATAACATTTGAAAAGATGTTCCCCGCCTCTATAGGCTGGGGAACATCTTTTTTCAGCAGGAGTCATAATCTCTTGCTGAGACGGACTATGCCCTTAACAAAGGTTGATGTTCGGGCGTTGCTCTTGATTAAAATAATTTGAAAATTAATAAATATTTGTTGTATTATTATATTTATCTGTAGTATAATACTGCCACTGAATATTTTGGAGGAACAGCAATGCACCTTTTAAAAATTGATAAAGATAATTATATCGGACAGGCAGATCCGTTTATATTAAAATCTAACGGCAGATATTATATTTATACTACAGGTCATGATGGCATATATGCCTACCAATCCGATAGCTTGCTTGAGGGATGGGAGTATTACGGCAAGGTTATGACAATGCCTGATCATGACTCTTTCTGGGCACCGAGTGTTATTGAGCTTGATGGAAAATATTATATGTATAACTCGATTGAGATTTATAATGACACACCTGATAAGGGCGGTCACAGAGGAGCAATGTTTGTGTCAGAGGCGGATAATCCTTTAGGTCCTTTTACAAACACAACACAGCTTTTACATCCGTTTTCAATTGATTCTCACGTTGTAAAAAATGAATCAGGCTTGTTCATTTTCTATTCCACCAATAGCTTTGAGGGTGACAGAATCGGTACTTACATTGCTGTTGACAGATTGCTTGACCCTTATCATGCTGAGGGTAAGCCTGTAACTGTTATTAAGCCAACTCTTGATGAGGATATTTACAGACGCGACAGATATAAAAAAGGTCAGCATTGGCATACAATAGAGGGTGCTTTTTATTTTAAAGAGGGCGATTGGCAGTATTTAATGTATTCAGGCAATTGCTTTGAGCAGCCAACATATTATGTTGGTTATGCCCGTGCAAAAACAGATGAGACAGATTTAACCAAAATTAAGTTTGAAAAATATCCTGATGACAGCACATATCATCCTGTTCTTTCGGCAAACGAGTTTGAGGAGGGCACAGGTCATCACTCTATGATTAAAGAGGATGGTCAGTGGTATGCAATTTATCACGCAAGGGATTACAATGACGGTTTGGATGCAAGTGCGTTTGATGCACGCAATGCACGTATCTGTAAGCTGAATGTAAAAGATGGAATTATTACTGCTGAGAGGTATAAGGATAAAATTTAATGTCGTACCATTAATGATAACGTTTTTTTACGTTTCTGTGTGCACAAGTGTACGCGGCACAACATAAAGAGGGGTTATTAAGGTGCTTGGCATTCTGATAGGGAGGATATTATGCCACTTAATGAAATGCAGCAAATGGCTGTTAATACAACCGAAGGTCCGCTCCTGATTCTCGCAGGTGCAGGCTCGGGCAAAACAACTGTGCTTGTAAACAGAGTACAGCATATAATCGAAAGTGGTCTGGCACAGCCGTGGCAGATGCTTGCTATTACCTTTACAAATAAGGCAGCAGGCGAGCTGAGAGAGAGACTTGTCAGTGCAATAGGCGAGGAGGCGAACAGCATCTGGGCACACACCTTCCATAGCTGCTGTTCACGTATACTCAGACGTTTTGCTGACAGAATTGGCTATACAGGCCATTTTACAATTTATGATACTGATGATTCACGCCGTGTTATGAAGCAGTGTCAGAAGCAGCTTGGTATCGAGGACAAGTTCCTGAATCACAAGTCAATTTTGAATGAAATCAGTCGTGCTAAGGATAGTCTTATTGACCCGGATGAATACAAGGCAACGTCTTCAAATGATTTTCGCAAGGGCAAAATTGCACAGTGCTATGAGCTTTATCAGTCAGAGCTGAAAAAGGCTGATGCAATGGATTTTGACGATATTATCTTTAACACTGTTAAGCTTTTGCAGGAAAATGAGGATGTACTCGAGCTTTATCAGACACAGTTTAAATATGTTATGGTTGACGAGTATCAGGATACAAACCACGCACAGTATGTGCTGACCTCATTACTTGCAGATAAGTATAGAAATATTTGTGTTGTTGGTGATGATGACCAGAGTATTTATCGCTTCCGCGGTGCTACTATTGAAAATATTTTGTCATTCGAGCAGCATTATAAGGGTGCTGTTGTAATCAGACTTGAGGAGAACTACCGCTCAACTCAGAATATTCTTGATGGTGCAAATGCCGTAATTGCAAATAATAAAAACCGTAAGGGCAAAACTCTGTTTACACGCTCAGGCAGCGGTGATAAAATCATTCTTAATACAGCAATGAATGAATCTGATGAGTCGGCATTCATTATTGATGAAATTTTAAAGAACGTTAAAAACGGCAGGAAATTATCCGACCATGCAATTCTCTATCGTATGAATGCACAGTCGCGTAACCTTGAAATTATGCTGACAAAGAGCGGTATTTCACACCGAATTATCGGCGGTCACCGCTTCTTTGACAGAAAAGAAATCAAGGATATTATTTCGTATTTTGCAGTTATCAATAACCCTGCTGATACAGTCCGTCTGCAAAGAATTATCAATGTGCCTAAGCGCCAGATTGGTGATACAATGTTTGCCAATGTCATGGAAATTTCAGCAGGTATCGGCATATCTGCCTTTGAGGTTTGCGAAAGAGCAGACGAATTCCAGAAAACCTCGCGCAGTGCTTCAAAGCTTATTGGCTTTGCAAATATGATAAAGCACTTCCAGAAATGCTATGAGGAAAAAATGCCGCTCAGCGATTTGCTGCAGGAGTTGCTGGAGACTACAAAATACCTCGATTATCTTAATGAAGACCCTGAGACTTATGATGACAGAGTAAACAACATCAAGGAGCTTTCATCCATGTTCATCAAATATCAGGAAGAGACGGAAGAGCCTGATCTTTCTGCTTTCCTTGAGGATGTTGCACTTATTTCTGATATTGATTCATACAATGAGGATGAGGATTCGGTAGTGCTTATGACACTCCATTCAGCTAAGGGACTTGAATTTCCTGTGGTATTCATCCCCGGTATGGAGGAGGGAATTTTCCCCGGTAATCAATCCATGTACAGTGATGAGGAGCTTGAGGAAGAACGCCGTCTTGCCTATGTGGGTATCACCCGTGCTAAGGAAAAGCTTTATCTTATTAATGCGCAGCAGCGTATGCTTTACGGCACAACCTCACGCAATATGCAGTCACGCTTTATAAGAGAAATTCCGTTCGGTGTTACTGAGGATGTATCTGTAAAAACCTATAAAGTGCTTGCATCAAAAATGGCACAGCAGCATACATCATCAAGCCAGAGCGCACATAAATTCGGTCAGGCAGGCAATACAGCAACAAAGCCAACAGCAGATTATAAGGTTGGCGATACAGTTGTACATAAGAGCTTCGGCACAGGCACAATTCTTTCACTCCAGCCAATGGGCAATGATACTCTTATGGAGGTTGCCTTCGATAAAGCAGGTACAAAGAAAATGATGGCAAACTTTGCAAGACTTGAAAAGAAATAGAGTAATCACCGTTAAATAGTTAACATAAATGAAAAACACCGAGTATCGGATGTCCCGATGCTCGGTGTTTTTTATTGTTTTCATTTTTTTATCTTAATCTTCAACCTTTTCAAGAAAAAGTCTTTTTTCAAATTTACCATTCTTTATTGCCTTGCACTTCTTGATTTCGAGTATTTCATCAAGCGTTTTTCCTTTCGTGCTTGCAAGAGCCTCTACTACTTCAAGGATATCTGCAAGCTCCTCAGGTTCTTCACTGTCCAAGTATTCCTGTGTTTCTTCAATGAGCTTTTTTTGTAGTTCGGCAGTGTATCCCTTATCATCAAGCATGGATATGTAAGCAGTCTGTCCGTTTTTCTTGATGATTTCAGGTATATTGTCCCTGATAAGCTTGTTATATATTTTCATTTTAAAACCTCATTAAATTATAGTTTATATTAATAATGTTGGCGGGCGCACACTGTGCGCCCCTACGAAAGAAAAGATAACGCTACCTGTGCCGCTGTGTGCGCGAGTACGCACGGCACAACATTAAAGAGGGGGTTATTAGGGGGAATTGGCGGATGCCTTCCCCCTGATTCGTTTTCTTATAGGCAATAAAGAGTAATCAGAACCGTGGTTTAAATTAGCCAATTTGCCC
>JAIDVA010000319.1 GCA_029059925.1 Eubacterium sp.
TTTATATTGATATTTGTTTAACAAAGTGATAAAATGTATAATAGGAAAATTTGGAATATTTTAAATTTTTCTGTTTATTTAGATATACGTTTTACAAATTTAGGAGGATATTTAAGTGAGTGAATTGAAAGATTCTAAGGCACTTTCAAGGCTTGAGGCTCTCTTTGATGACGGCTCATTTACACAGATTGATGCTTTTGCAAAATCTGCTGATGGTGAGGTTGAGGTTGCTGCAGGCTTTGGCACAGTAAATGAGTGTGCAGTATATGCTTTTTCTCAGGATATTACTGTAAATGATGGTGCCGTAAGTGTTGCACAGTGTGCAAAGATAAAAAAGATTTATGATTTAGCGGCTAAAACGGGTTGTCCTGTCGTATCAATTTTTGATTCAAACGGTGTTAAGCTCAGTGAAGGCTTTGAGGTTCTCAGTGCTTATGGCGAGCTTGTTAAGGCATCAACCTCTCTCAGCGGGGTTTGCCCACAGATTGCTGTTGTTGCAGGTGCTTGTCTCGGTACATCTGCTCTCATAGCCAATATGGCGGATGTTGTTGTTGCAGTTAAGGATGCTGATTTTTATATTTCAGCTCCAAGCGATGTAACAGCTGAGACTTCATATAAAGAGGGCACAGTGGATGTTCTCTGCGACAACTTTGATGCTGCTGTTGAAGCTGTTAAGGACTTAGTGTCTTTACTGCCTTCAAATAACCTTTCCCCGGCACCTATTTTTGATTTTGCCGCTCCACAAACGGCTGCAGCAATAGGTGCGGACGCTTTTTCTATCATCGCATCAATTGCGGACGATGCGTCGGTTGTTGAGCTTAAGGGCGGATATGCAGCATCAAACTGCAAGACTGCTCTCGCAACAGTCATGGGCACAACAGTAGGTTTTGTTGCATTTGACGGCAATGCACTTTGTCCATCCTGCGCTTATAAGGCTGAGGCTATGATTAAGCTTTGTGATGCTTATTCAATCCCTGTTGTTACACTTGTTAATGCAAATGGTGTTATTGCAGAAAAAGAAAATCAGACCTTAACAGCCCTTACTAAGCTTACATCTGCTTATGCTTCTGCTACCTGTGCAAAGATTTCTGTTATCACAGGCAAGGCAATCGGCTGTGCTTATGTAACACTCGCAGGCAAGGGTGCAAATTCGGATTATACTATCGCTTGGGATTGCTCAGTTGCATCACCTCTTGATGCTGATTCTGCAGTTGCATTCCTTTATAATGACAGACTTGCTAAAGGTGAGGACAGAGAAGCCCTTAAGGCAGAATATATTGAAACAATTGCATCACCATTTACCGCTGCTGCATGCGGTGCTGTTGATGATATCTGTGCCCCGGCAGATACAAGAGCAAAAGTGATTTCCGCTCTTGATATGCTTGCAGGCAAGAGAGAAAATACATTACCAAGGAAACATTCTGTTAAATAATGGAGGATTAACAATATGAAAAACTATACTATCACCGTTAACGGTACACCATATAACGTAACTGTTGAGGAGGGTGCATCCTCTCAGGCAGTATCAGCACCTGTTACGCAGGCAGCTCCTGCAGCACCTGTTGCTGCTCCTGCTCCGGCCGCTGTGCCTGCACCTGCAGCTGCTGCAGGCAGTGTTAAGGTAGAGGCACCTATGCCCGGTACAATTCTTGATGTTAAGGTATCCGTTGGCGCTGCTGTAACAAGCGGTCAGGTTCTCTGCATTCTTGAGGCAATGAAGATGGAAAATGATATTGTTGCTCCGCAGAACGGCACAGTTGCATCAATCAACATCAATAAAGGCGACAGTGTTGAGGCCGGTCAGGTTATTATTACATTAAGCTAAGGAGTTCATCACAATGGCAAAGATTGGTATTACAGAAACAGTCCTGCGTGATGCGCACCAGTCACTTATTGCAACACGTATGACTACTGAAGAATTCTCGGCAATTCTTGAAAAAATGGATAAAATCGGCTACCACTCACTTGAATGCTGGGGTGGTGCTACATTCGATTCCTGTCTCAGATTTTTGAATGAAGATCCTTGGGACAGACTCAGATTAATCCGTGAAAAGTGTCCTAATACAAAATTACAGATGCTTTTCCGCGGTCAGAATATGCTTGGCTATCGTCATTATTCTGACGAGCTTGTTGACTATTTTGTAAAAAAGAGTATTGATAATGGTATTGATATTTTAAGAATTTTTGATGCCCTCAATGACGTTCGTAATCTTCAGACAGCTATTAACGCTGCTAAGAAATACGGTGGTCACGTGCAGGCTGCGATTTCATACACAACAGGTCCTGTATTTGATATTGAATATTACTGCAATTATGCAAAACAGCTTGAAAATGCAGGTGCAGATTCAATCTGTATCAAGGATATGGCAGGTCTTCTTACCCCTTACGGAACTTATGATTTGGTTAAGGCTCTTAAAGAAACCGTTCATGTTCCGATTCAGCTTCATTCACACTATACCTCAGGTCTTGCATCAATGGTACAGCTCAAGGGTGTTGAGGCAGGTGTTGACGTAATTGATACTGCTATCAGTCCGCTTGCTATGGGTACATCACATCCTGCTACCGAATCAATGGTTGCTGCTTTCCAGGGCACACCATATGACACAGGACTTGATATTAAAGCACTTACCGAGATTCGCGATTATTTCACTCCGCTCAGAGAAAAATATCTTGAATCAGGTCTTCTTGATCCAAAGATGCTTGGTGTGGATGCAAATACACTTCTTTATCAGGTGCCGGGTGGTATGCTTTCAAATCTTGTATCTCAGCTTAAGCAGGCCGGCAAGGCTGATAAGCTTGAAGAGGTGCTCAACGAGGTTCCTCGTGTTCGTCAGGATTCAGGTTATCCTCCGCTTGTTACTCCAACCTCACAGATTGTCGGCACACAGGCTGTGTTCAACATCATTATGGGTGAGAGATATAAGATGGTAACTAAAGAGTTCAAGGATATGGTTGCAGGCAAATACGGCAAAACACCTTGTGCAATTGACCCTGAATTCAGAAAAAAGATAGTTGGTGACGACGATATTATTGATTGCCGTCCTGCTGATTTGATTACAGATACGATTGACTCATTCAAGGATGAGATTAAAGAATTTTATGAGCAGGAAGAGGATGTACTTTCCTATGCTCAGTTCGGCCAGGTTGCAACTAAGTTCTTCGAGAAGAGAAGAGATGCTAAGTATAATCTTGACGGCAAGCACGATAATATCGAAACAAAGGTTCATCCTGTATAATAGCAAAATTACAAGCCTGACAGAAATATCTGTCAGACTTGTTTTTTGTCACCAGAGTTTGCATTGTACAGTTTTGCTGATTGCTTGACAGCTATATATAGTTTAGTTTATAATATTAGCTGAACAGGAGGTATATTTATGAAGAAAATTCTAAGCGTATTATTGTCATTTGCTATACTTTTCAGTATGACTGCAATTTCCGGTTTCTCAGCTATTGCACAGACAAATGGTGATTGGGAGTATAGTGTTGTCGATAATCATGCAACTATTACCCGCTACAATGGCAGAAATCCCGAAATAACGGTACCATCGGAAATAGATGGCTTAAAAGTAGATACCATAGGTATGGAAGCATTTAGCTATTGTTACTTTTTAACAAGCATCACAATACCTGATAGTGTAACTAAGATAATGAATTCTGCTTTTTTAGAATGTTCTAATATGGAAATTGCAACTGTTCCAAACAGTGTAATTTATATAGATTCAACAGCTTTTACAAGATGTATTTCGTTGAAGGATATATACTATTCGGGCAGCAGAGAAGAATGGAGCAATATCCATATTGATGAAAATTTGAATATGAGTGAAAATAATTCATTAATCGGCGTAAGTATACATTATCTCAGTGAAGAGTATAATGTAACACTGCTTCCGTCAAGTCTTGGTACAGCAATTATTAATGGTATAGAGGCTATAGATACTGCCGTGATTGTGAAACTGCCTGAAAATTCAGTTGTAACTCTTAAAGCAATTCCTGTTGATGGCGCAGTGTTTACCGGCTGGTCTGTTGACGGAAAGCTTATATCAAAGGATGCCGATTTAACAGTTAAGGTGTTTAACGATATTACATATACTCCTGTTTTTCAGGCTGACGGCACAACCTTTACAGTTTTATTTGCCGACAGATATGGCAATATCTTTTCAGCACAGGACGTAGCAAGTGGTGCGGATATTGATTTTGATGCAGTTAAAGCACCTGTATTTGCGGGCTATACCTTTAAGGGTTGGTCTGTAACAGCTGAGGAGGCTTCAAAAATTACAGAGCCAACAACCATTCAGGCAATATACGAGAAAGACAACTCAAAGGGTTATACAGTAACTGCTATTGGTTGCACAATCACAGCTGGTGATGAAACAGTAACAGATGTTCTTGAGAATGTTCCTTATGATACACTCGTAACTGTTTATAAGAAATATACATCATTATGGGAAATTAATAAGGCTGCAGTTGCCTATGGTCAGTCCTATTCTTTCTATGTAGGCTCAGATGTAACACTTACTACATGGGATGGTCCTGTTGTTCTTGCTCCTGCAGTAGCTGCTGTATCTGTATCAGAGGTTGAAAACGGTTCAAACATCAAAGCCGCTTTCCTTGCTACACGTTCCATGTCATCTGACTGTACATATGTAAATTCAGGCTTTGTATATGGCAAAAATCTGGATAACGATTACATAACACTTTCTGATGTGAACTCCGGTTCAGCAGTTAAGGCTTACTATTGTTCTACGGATTCTCAGCAGTTTGCATTAACAGTTGGAATTGCAGAACAAAAGGGTAAATTGACAGCGAGAGCATTTTTAGCATATATAGATGCAAACGGTGCAACACGTGTTATGTATGCTAAACCACAGACTTATACATATACAGAAAATGAATAATAAGTAAATCTATTCCAATAACAAAAGCGGCAGTTTTCACTGCCGCTTTTGTTAAATTAATAAGTACAATATTTTCTGTATTTTCACATTAGAATTTTCCCGAAGATCCGCCATGGGTTCTTCCTGATGAGCTTCTATGCGTTGTGCTTGTATTTCTGCTGTGATTGTTTGAATCATCACGTGTTTTTACAAAGCGTTCAGAATGCTCATTTCTTACAAATCTGTCGTAATGATCAATGATGTTAACACCGCCGTCAATATATGACTCTGTTGAAAAACCAACCTCATTTCCAAGCATTTTTTTGTTGTTTTTCTTTTTCTTAACAAACGCAACGATAAGACCTATTATAACACCGACAATAATGCTGGAAAGGATTATGTCAGACGGACTTAGCTCTTCAACAGGCTCTATGTCAGTATTGTGGTTTGATGTAACGTTGTTGTAATTATTGCTGTATTGGTATTTTGTTGTCGATGAACCATAGTTTGACTGTGTTGATGTTGTTTTGTTGTTTTCATATGAAACGATTTGCAGATTGCACTGGGTTGCAAATTTGTCAAATGCTGCGTACCAATTGCCATTGCCCAAATCGGTTTTTATTAAATTGAACAGCATATCCTGACGATAGTCGGTAAATACGTTGATAGCTTCGCCCGATGTGCTGATTGCCCAGTCTCTCCCTTCCATACTGACAAGGAAAAGAATTCCGTCTTCGCCGAATCCGTTATAATCATAGCAATCGTCTGCAAATTCCTCAGCACTGTATCCTTCAAGACTGTCAGTGGTTGCAATGACAACATCATAGCTGTATTCAGTATTGATTTCATCAAGCTTTTGATTTAATTTCTCTTCCTCTTCATTAGTCAGTATATCAGCCTCGTCAATTACTCTTTGAGATATTCTTTCTCCCGGAATGGTAGTGCTTGAACGATAATCTCTCCATTCATCTGCATAGACAGCAGTTGGCACCAGAATGGTTGATATTATAAGGAGTATGCTTAGTATGAATGATATAAACTGTGTTCTCTTTTTCATATTATAAAGCACCTCCTATTAACTGTAGAATTATCCAGGCAGCTATTCCGATAGCACCGCTTATCGCAAAGTCTCTGAAAAACAGTTTTGTTTTTTTCTTAGGATCACTCGGAAGCTTGCCTACAATTTTTCCTGTCTGTCCGTTGATTGCAAATCTGTAATTCGTACCCTTGAAATCAGTGTTAAGCAGCCAGACAGGACAAAGGGTATAATAAGGAGCTCTTGTCTGTGCAAATGAAATATTTGAACTCATTTTGTGTTTTATATCATATCCTGCTACCGTATTATCCATTGGAACTCGGCTGCCGTCTTCAATACGATGCTTTACTCTCATTTCAAGATCTCTGCTCGATTCGTCATATTTATCAGCAGCAAATCCCGATAAATAGGATGTATCAAATTTTTTTGCTTCATTAAAATTAAATGGCTCAATAGAATCCATCATTTTATCATCCATCTTTTTTGAAGCATCAGCAGGGACATTTTTGAACTGTAAAACCCCTTTTCTCATAACATCATATACAGCGGAATCGGTTACCTCATAATATCCGTCCCTTGCCTGTCTGCGATGTGTTGAATTCCTTCTGCATTCGTAATTTGCACAAATAGTTGCTGCAACATTATAAATCCAATAGGGGACATATATACCTTTTATTTCATCAAGGTGGTTTTCATCCTTGAAGTTGTCAGGTAAATATGGTTTATCCTTATAGTGCTCAAGAAGGAGCTTTTTTGCCTCCTCCTTTGATATCTTAAAAGGTATGATTTGTTCAGGTGCAAAATGACCTGTAACATTTTCTGACAGAATGATTGGATTGTCACAGAACGGGCAGGCAGTAGCACTTGTGTTTTCCTCCGTTACGATTTCACCGCCGCAGGACTGACAGATATATGTTTTTAAATCTGTATGATTTTCTTCGTTTTGTACAGGCTCTGACTTTTCTTCCTTTTCAATAATTGCCTCGTCAGTTTCAAACTCACTGTCACAAAACGGGCATTTCATTTTTTGCGCTTCACTGCTGAATTCTACGCGTCCGCCGCAATGAGGGCATTTATATTGTATAATACTGGACATATTTTCTCCTCTGTAAATTGTTTACGGTTATTTATTTGTTATGTCATCACTATCGAATTTGTCGCCGCATTCGGGGCAGAATTTTGGTGGATTCTTAGGATCCTCAGGTTCCCAACCACATTTATCGCATTTGTATAAAAGCTCACCGGCAGGTTTTTCTTTACCACATTCACTGCAGAATCTGCCTTTGTTCATTGTTCCGCAGGAGCAGCTCCAGCCATCGGCGGGCTTTGGCTTGCCGCAATGAGGACAGAATTTACCGCTGTTCTGATTGCCGCACTCACAAGTCCATAAAGCATTTGCTTGTGGCTGTGCTTGCTGATTATTCTGCTGACCCATTGCAAAAAGATTCTGTGCATTCATACCACCGGCATTTTGTGCAAATCCCATACCTACAAAACCATTCATTGCACCATTCGGATTTGAAGCTGCGGATTTCATAGCATCTGCCTGTGCCCCTGCAAGAGTAGCTGCTGCCATGGTCGGGTCGCGCATAATTGCATTTTTCTGTGCCTGCTTAATAAGCTGTGCGTCCTCATCAGGCAGAGTAACGGAATTCATTGCAATTGAAATTACGGAAAGTCCTCTTGTCTCTCCCCATTTTTTCATAAGCTTTTCATTTACCGCATCTGAAAGCTCGTCAACATGCGCAGGAATGGCATTTGGTCTTATTTCCAGCTCCGAAATTTTTGCCAAAGCAGGTTGAAGTGCACTGATAAATTCTGTTTTTAATTGAGAATCAATTTCATTTCTTTCATATGTATCGCTTATATTACCGCAAACATTTGTATAGAACAAAAGCGGGTCGGTTATCTTATAGGAATATACACCGTTGCAGCGGATAGAAACATCTATATCAAGACCTATATTTCTGTCAACAACTCGGAAAGGGATAGGATTGGCAGAACCGAATTTATTATCCACAATTTCCTTTGTGTTAAAATAATAAACTCTCTGGTCTTTTCCGGGATCTCCGCCATAAGTGAATCTTTTGCCGACAATTTTGAAGGTGTTTTTCAGTCCCTCGCCGAAGCTGCCGCAGAAAAGGCTAGGTTCGGTTGACATATTATATCTCAGACACATATACACATCTCCGAGC
>JAIDVA010000032.1 GCA_029059925.1 Eubacterium sp.
ATTCAAATATGTTGCTTTCTTTCTGATTTATTTATTATGATTATTAAGGAGGGGCGATATATGATTTATCTTGATGAATTAACGAATATAAGCAATATTCAGTTGGGTTATCTGATTGCTTGCTGCGTGTTTTTTATTTTATATAGAATATTTATCAGCCTGACGATGTATATGGATGCGAAAGACAAGCGAGCTGTAAGCTTGTATGGTCAGCTGCAACTCTGTTTTTTGGCATTTTTATTCCTATAATCTATATAGCTGTTAATCATAAGAATAAGAAAAAGCAATCCTTGAAATGTAAAAAAATATTTTTGATTGTGTCTGTGATTTTGCTTATACTATCTTGTTTTGGAAGAACTTTTTTTGATTTATCTCAGACCGGTGAGTTTGAGCATATGCTTAATCCTGAAACAGACTATGACGAAACAAGTGTCGTTGTATATGAAAATAACAAGGGTAAAAAGGTCAGATTAGATAAAATGGGTAATGAATATACATATCATCAAAGGAATGATTTGTTGTATTTTGACAGAAATGGTGTTGCCTATAAATGTCTGGATGATACGTGGTCAACGCTTCAGAATACGGAAAGCAATCAGATTTATTCTGAAAATGATTATGATTTTTATATAGATGACTGCGGATATCTTTGCATTTTTACTGACCAGTATGAGCTTGATTTGTATGAGAATGAGTACGATCATATTTGCTATGATGATGAGCATTTATATTTTTCTTTGTCATCCGTTAACTGGGACAGAGATGGGAATGTTATTTTCCCTGAATTTATAAATGGAATGAATATTATTGTGCATCAGCATACAGCAGCTGACATAAACAGCAATTGAATCATTCTTAATAGCATCTCGTGAGGGATGCTATTTTTCTTTACACGGATATTTTATTGTGATAAGATATATTTATAAAGTGTGAGGAGAACACGATATGTTTACAAGTGAACTGAGCCAAATATATGATATAATAAGTTCGGCATTTTTTATTTTATTCAGGGCAATATTCATTTTTGCTGTATACAATAATTGCAAGGCAAGGAAAAGCGAATATTTAAGTTTTTATATTGTCGGTGCGATTTTTTGCCCTTTAATTACAGGGGCTGTGTGTCTGGTTTATCGAAAAGATATTGAAAAGAATAAATATCATACAAAAAGCGTGATTGCATTTGTTTTAGCATTCATAATGCTGATTGCTGCAATTGCCTTCAGTTACATTTCTTCACACAACAGATTTTTTGACTCCATGGGTAAAGGCTATGCACATAAGCTTGATGTAACATTCTATGATGAAAACGGCAATACCTATAATTATGATTTTGATAAAAGCGGTTATGATTTGTTGTACATAAACGGCACTGATGAAGCCTTGGATGAAGACCTTTGCTTTGTCGATACAAATGGTATACTTTATTATGATAAAGAGATGGATATTGTTGTAAAGGATGATACGAGCTGTGTTGACAGTAAGGGCAATATTTATTATCCTGTGGGACATGTAAGCTTTGATAAAGACGGCTCTATTGAATATAATTACTCACTGTGCTTTTATGATGCTGTGGGCAACGCCTATACCTATAGCAATGTGCCTTATATTGACGAGCAGGGCAATAAATATTACTATTCCTTCAATGATTTAAAAGGTACATATACAAATGTCATTACAGGCGAAGCATTTGAAAATGAATATTGCTTTGTTGATGAAAACGGATATTTTGTTTATGACAATGCGCATAGTTTTGTAAAACAGGAAGAATCAGAATATTCTTATCAATATAAGGATGATGACGGAACTATCTATTATTGGGCATCCGGTGTGACGTGGGATGAAAATGGAAATATGCACGATGCGTTTGATAAGGTTATACAGTGACTTTTATAAGGTCTTAATTATTCAGGGGTGATTTTATGATTAGAGAAATTCATGAAAATGATTTTTGGGGATTGAGTGAATTATACACGCATTTACATAACAATAACCCCATTGAAAATAATGCTGAAAATCTTGAACTGTTCCATAAAATACTTGCAGACGAAAATCATCATATTATTGTAGCTGAACAGGATGGCAGGCTGGTCTCTTCATGTGTATGTGTCATTATTCCAAATCTGACGCACAATCAGCAGCCATATGCACTGATTGAAAATGTTGTAACTGATAAAGCATACAGGAAAAGGGGACTGGCATCCGCCTGTCTTGCCTATGCAAAGCAGCTTGCGGTTGATAATAACTGCTATAAAATGATGCTGCTTACAGGTTCCAAAAAACGCAGCACACATAAATTTTATCAGAAAAACGGCTATAACCGATTTGAAAAAACAGGCTATATTCAAAGAATTTAATTAATTTATGGGGACTCTGTTTTATGAATGAACTTTTGCTTTTTGCTATTCTGATTATCGGATTAGGACTTTATATGATATGTACTTATATTGTCAATTCCAAAAAACAGTATATTATCGTTCACGGCAAAATCATTGATTTCAAGGAGCATAGAAATCAGAACGGAAACAAAGGCTTTACCACTGTTTTTGAATATTATTATCAGGGTATGACTTACACTGCTGAGCATAATATAAATCTCGCAAAATATATGAAAAACAGCAGGATTGAAAAGGGTACACCTAAAATTTATTATACGAAAAATATCAGCATTGTTCCGAATTCAAAATATAAAATAGGTGATAGTATAGATGTTAGAGTGTATACGGATAATCCTGAAAATGCAATTATCAACACAAAATCATCTGTTTTATTGCCATTGATTACAGGGCTGATTTCTCTTACAATAGGTGCAGTTGTTTTGATAGTATACTATATTGGATGAGGTTATTTATGGACAAGGTTATTACGGGTTTTTTAGAAAGAAATCTTTTTGACGTTAAGGATAATATCGATGTTACTATTACAGGCAATGAACAGGACCGCTACTGTGTAACAGCCGAAAATGGCAAGCTGTATGTTAAAGCGAGTAATTACATATCTGCCTTTATGGGTATTTATGATTATCTGAAAAAATACTGTGGTGTTCAGTTATCATGGTGCGGCAACAGAGAAATCAGAATTAAAGAGCTGACTATGTTTGATGGTGAGTTCAGCCGTGAAATTGAGCAGAAATTCAGAGTGTATATGAATTACTGTACACTTGATTATTCAATGTGCTGGTGGGATTTTTCACGTTGGGAAAAGGAAATTGATTTTATGGCAATGAACGGCATTAATATGCCGCTTGCTGTTATCGGAACAGAGGCAGTTTGGTATGAGGTGCTGCGTGATTATGGCTTCAGTGAGCGTGAGGCGCTGGATTGGATTTCAGGCCCTGCTTTCTGGGCATGGCAGCTGATGACAAACATTGAGGGGTATATGCCGCCTGCTGACAAAAGCTATGTCTATCACCGTGCTGAGCTTGGCAGACAGATACTTGAAAGATATGTTGAATTTGGTATGCAGCCTATTCAGCAGGGTTTTTCGGGTCATGTTCCAATGCTTTTTAAAACGAAATTTCCAAATGTCAAGATTTTAGAGCAAAGGGGATGGTGCCGATTCCCAAAAACTGCACAGCTTGATCCTACGGATTCATTCTTTGCTGAATTTGGAACCGCATATCTTAAAAAACTCGAAAAGGTGCTTGGGAACTATCATTACCTTGCATGCGATCCTTTTCACGAGGGTACACCGCCTAAGCCCTGGCCTTGGTACCTGAAAGCAGTTGGTAAAACAATCAACCGTATGTATGAAGGCTTTGACAAAAACTCTGTATGGGTTATGCAAAGCTGGTCAATGCGTAAGCCTATTGTTAAAGCGGTGCCGAAAAATAGATTGCTTGTGCTTGATATTAATTCAGAAAAAACACTGATCAGCAGAAATCTTTGGGGATATCCTGTTGTTGCAGGTATGCTGCATAACTTTGGCGGTAAGAATTCAATGCAGGGTAAACTGAAATTGCACTGTGACAATAAATATTTAAAGCTTAAAGCCAAAGGTGCTAATGTTGTTGGTACAGGCATGTTTATGGAGGGAATCGAGCAAAATCCTGTAATTTATGATTTACAGTTTGAGCTGCTTACCTCCTCTGAGCAGTTAAATTATTCACAATGGCTTGATGATTATATAAAACGCAGATATGGCAAATATAGTAAAACTCTTCGTAAAGCATGGGATATTCTGCTGGATACCTGTTACTGTAATGACGGGTATCAAGAAAATGAAGTAGGCTCAACACTTGCTGCAAGACCTGAGCTGATGCCTGTGCGAACCGGTCCTTGCTGCTATACAAAGGTGTGGTATGACACAAAGCTGTTTGAAAAGGCAGTGTCTGTGTTTGCATCTGTATCTGATGAATATAAGGATTCTGACGGTTATCAGTATGACCTCTGTGATTTAGTGCGTCAGGCACTCAGCAATAGATTTTATACAAATCAGATTGCCTATTCAAAGGCTTATAAAAAAGGTGATATTGTTACTGTAAAAACACTTGGAGCTACCCAACTTGATATTCTTGCGGATATGGATGCTTTGCTTTCAAAACGCAGTGAATTCTGTTTGTCACGCTGGATTGGCGATAGTCATAGACTTGCTGCAGATGAACAGGAGAAAAAATATTTTGACCTGAATGCCCGCACTCTTATTACCCTGTGGGGTGATATTTACGGCGAAGACATTCTTTTTGACTATTCGTGGCGTGAATGGAGCGGTCTTATTAAAAATTACTATTTTGTCAGATGGCAGATGTTTTATGATGAAGCTCTTGCTTGTCTTGAACAGGGCAGGGAGCTTGATGTTTTCAGTACTGTTGATTTTGACAAGAGAAGACATTATATTGAAACTTCACTTGGCAAAAAAATTAACGAATTTGAAATGCAGTGGGTAAATACTTATGAGGAATATCCGTATCCATATGATAGTGATGCAGTTCCTGCTTCTAAGAACCTGATTGAAAAATGGAAGATTAATGACTAATTTTATTTTGAGTAATATTTTACTTTTTGACAAATTTAATTAAACATATTGTACAAAAAATGTTGAAAAACATGAAATTATATGGTAATATTACGGTATATAGATATCTCAGGGGTGAATGTTATATGAAAAAAAGACTCGTTGCTATGATAACTGTGTTTGCACTTGTTGTTACAGCACTGTTTTGCTTTAATGTTTCTATTGCATTTGGTGCAAACAGCGGTACCTGCGGTGCAACTGGTGCGGATGTAAGGTGGTCTTATGATGACAAAACCACAACGCTTACAATTACAGGTACGGGTGCAATGAAAAACTATGTTGCGGCTTCACTTATTCCATGGAGAGGATTTAAGACAGAGTGCACAAAGGTTGTAATCGGTGAGGGTGTAACTGAAATCAGCAGAGTTGCATTTTATGAGTTTGCTGTTATGACTTCAATTGATTTACCATCTACACTCACTAAAATCAATGGCGGTATTTTGGATCTTGAAAGATCAGGCGGCTATGGTGCATTTAATGGCTGTACAGCTCTTGAAAGCATTATATTGCCTGAGGGCTTGGTAGAAATTGATGGTGCTGCATTTAATGGCTGTACAGCACTTAAAAGTATTACGATTCCTGATTCCGTAACAAATTTGGGAGAATATGCTTTCAGAAATTGCTCAAATCTCACTACTGTTAAATATGGAACAGGTCTTACAGCCACCGGTTTAAGTGCTTTCTTTAATGCCGGAATTAAGAATATAATTTTATCTCCTACTATTACTGAGATTTCAGGTTATTCATTCTTTGGCTGTCCTATTGTTGAATTTGAAATTCCTGAGCGTATTACTCGTGTCGGCATCAGAGCCTTCGCAAACTGTCCTTTCCTTACAAAGGTTACAGTACATAATAAGGATATGGCTTATGAAGGCTTAACAATTGCCGAGGAAAATCCATTCTATAACGGTACGGATTCTAAAAGAATTCTGACTTTCTATGGTCATAAGGGTTCAACTACTGAAGATTTTGTTGTTACACATCCAAACAGTAATTACCTGTTTGTATCAATTGATGCTTGTGATCATACTTCAACTCACGAGGTTATAGACCCTGCTCCTACTTGTACAGAGACAGGCTTATCGTCAATAATCTGCGACAGCTGTAACCAGACTTTGAAAACGAATACAATTGCTGCAACAGGTCACAAGTGGTTTATTTCGGAGCAGCATGATGAGACAGAGGCAAACGGACATATTTTCAACCATTACGAGTGTAAGAACGGATGCGGCGAGACAAAGGAAGAGGTTGAGCACGTAGAATATGTTGAAGGCTTTTATACATATGTAAACAACGCAAAATGTGATGGTAAGCTCAAGATTGGCTATGAAACCTATACTTGTACAATGGAGGGCTGTACAGAGCGCCCTAAAGTAAATGTTGTACCTGTAAAGCATACAGTTGCTGAGTTTAAAGTCACCCAGGAACCAACATGTGCAGAAAAAGGAATACAGGAGGGTGTATGCTCTGTATGTAATAATACTGTTACAGAAGATATTGCTGCACTCGGACATCAGTATGAGCAGATTGATGAGCTTGATAATACCCTTGAGGATGGTCATACTTATCAGAGCTTCAAATGCACAGTTTGCGGCGACGAAACCTTAAATGTTACGCATGTTGAGTGGATAGACGGCTATTATAATTCAAGTGAGTATAGTATTCCAACCTGTACGATTGCAGGCAGACGTCTTGATACCTGTACTGTTGAAGGATGTTCACAGACAAGGCTGGTAAGACTTGAGCCTGCTGAACACGAGCTTGAGGAAATTGGCACAAGACAGGAACCAACCTGCACATCAAGAGGTACAATTTTCTATGGCTGTAAAAATTGTAATTATACAACTCAGGAAAGTGTTCCTGCATTAGGACATGATAATGAGCTTAAAGAGCATGTTGACCCAACCTGTACAACAGCAGGTTATGATAGATTGGTCTGCAAGGTTTGCGGATATGCTACAACAGAATCAATCAGTGCTTTAGGTCATATTCCTGACGAAACAGTGTATGATATTCTGAAAGAGCAGAATTGTGAAGAGGACGGCTTGGCTATATCAGTATGCAAGAGGGAGTTTGGCGAAGGAAATGTATGTGGCGAAGAGTTCCAGATTGTACTTGAAAAGTTCGGTCACAGCTATGTTGATGTTGAATCTCCTTCTGATTATCCGGGTCATACCTCAATAACTCCTATTTGTGAACGCTGTAATTACAGAGATATATCAAAGCCTCCTCGTCATGATGAATGGATAGAGGGCCATTATAAAACTACAGTTATTACTCAGAACTGTGCAAATATTCCTATGTTAACAACTGATACCTGTGATGACTGCGGAACAACAAGAACGAATACATACAGCGATGTTCCGTCACATTATTATGAATTTACAGGACTTAATGATAATGGCAGACTCAGTTATACCTGTTCAGTTTGTAAGAATGTTTATACAACAAGTGTGACAGCAACTTATGCACTCTGGAATATAAGATATGTAAATACAGCTCCGGCAGATACCTCACTCGGATATCTTTTTGAGCTGAATAATGATGGCGTTATCAATGCTAAGGATTATGCGATACTTTCAAAGTTTTATCAAGGCAGAGTAGCATTTGAAAAATTGAATAAATAAATTAAAGGATGTATTGAACCTATGAGGTTTAATAC
>JAIDVA010000320.1 GCA_029059925.1 Eubacterium sp.
TTGTTCGCCCGTGGGCACAACGATAATGTTGGCGGGCGCACACTGTGCGCCCCTACGAATCACACAATCTACACTTTTGTAGGGTGCGATGTGAACCCTTTTGTCACCGCGTGACATTTCCCCTGACAGGGGAATAACATCGCACCGAATACACATACGCGTACAAACGCAACGATGTGGGCATCATTCTTTACGAATATAAACAATAATTTATTTAATATATAATTTCATTACCTGTGCTCTTGCTTTTGCCTCGAGTGTATCATCAAGAGGGGCAAGATTGGATTTACCATACTTATTTTCAACTGCTTTTGAAATGAGAAGGTCTGCAAAATCAGGATTCTTAGGCAGAACAGGACCGTGTGAATAGGTGCCGAAGGTATTTTTATAGCGCACACCCTCTGTGCCATCCTCGCCATTGTTGCCATAGCCCTTAATCATTCTGCCGAGCGACTCAACTCCTTTACCGAGATAAGTTCTGCCGCTGTGATTTTCAAAACCGACAACCTCTATACCCTCTTTGGTTTTATAGGCATAGTTGCCAATCATACGCTCTTCCTTGCCTTCCGTGTAAAAATCAAGAGCACCCATATATTCAAGCATTTTGCCGTCATAGGTTTTGTAGTATCTGCCAAGCATCTGATAGCCGCCGCAGATAGCAAGCATAACCGTGCCATTGTGAATGGCTTTGTTAATTTCGGCATCCTTACCCTTTTTCAAATCATCAAGGAGTACATCCTGCTCAAAATCCTGACCGCCGCCAATAAAGAGCATATCATAATCATCGGCATTAAAACGCTTGCCCATTGTTATAGCGTCTGTCTGAACTTCAATTCCTCTTGCATTCATTCGCTGCGTAAGCGCAATAATATTACCCCTGTCACCATAAAGATTAAGCATATCAGGGTAAAGATGTGCAATTCTGATTATCATTCCCAAAAGTCCTTACCTCCTAATCTTTTAGCAATAACAGGGCGCATTGTCATCATAGATGTATAGGTTGGAACAATATAAACATCCCTGCCCTGTGAGGTTGCGATATCGACAAGCTTGTCGTAATCCTCATTCTCGATAACCTTGATTTCTCTGTTGCCGACACCTTCGTATTTAACACGGATGGCCATATCGTAGCAACGCTTGCCTGTTACATAGATATCCTTAACATTGTTCTTTTTGAATATATCATTAAAATCAACATCCCATATCCAGCTGATGTCACGACCGTCTGCCGCATTATCATTAAGGGATAAAATCAGAGTATAATCATCCTCAATTGATTTAAGGAAGCTCATCGTCTGGCTAAAGCCTGCAGGATTTTTAACGAGGATAACATTTATTTTATTATCTCCGCTTTCAAACTGCTCCATTCTGCCGAAAGCACCATTGAAATTTTCAAGTGCTTTATATATAGTTTTATTATCAAGACCAAATGCTGACAATGCAGAAGAACATCCGATTGCGTTATAAATATTATAAGTGCCGCCGATATTGATTTTCGTGATATTCTTATCGCCGTCAAAATCAGTAACAACAAGCGAGCTGTTCGGTTTAAGCTCTTCAACAGAGTTAACTGCAAAGTCGGGTGCTACGCGTTTGTATCCACAGTTTACACACTCAAATCCCCCAAGATGACCGTAGGTGTGATAAGAATATTTGTACTCATGCTTGCACGAAATGCAGTATTTGGCGTCTGAAATTTCGGGCTCCTTAGCATTTTTATCAAAAGGAACATTAACACCATATGTCACAATTTTATTCGGAATTTCACGTGACATGGAATAGGTCAGCGAGCAATCGGCATTCAGACATACTGTCGCATTCGGGAGATTTTTGATTGACTCCTTGATTGCGTTAAGGGTATGCGTAACCTCGCCGTATCTGTCAAGCTGATCACGAAATACATTGGTAACAAGAACAACATCGGCACGGATATATCTTGAAACCTCACGAAAAGCATTTTCATCACACTCAACAATGGCATATTCATACTTATTTCTGCCTGTAATTGTTGAATTCATAATGAAGGATGCAGTAATACCTGTAATAAGATTTGCACCGGATTTGTTGATAAAATAGGTTTTGCCCGCAGTCTTCAGACCCTCTTCAATAATACGGCAGGAGGTGGTTTTGCCGTTCGTACCTGTAACAATAATTACCTTAACATTCTTTGAAAGGTCTGACAAAATATTACGTTTAACCTTAAGTGCAACTCGACCCGGAAGAGTTGTTGCACCCCTGCCCATTTTTTGCAGGATAAAGGTAACAAGTCTGCACACAAGACAGCTTAAAATGACTTTCACTAAATCACGTCCTCAAAATTAATCTATAATAATTCTATGCAATAACATTGGTATTTTAATTCTAAACTATGCAAACTTTTAAGTCAATAATAATTATGGAATATTAAGATAAATTATTGTTTATATTAGTAAGCGTTGGTCAAACAATCGTAGGGAACGATGCCCACATCGTTCCGTTTGTATGCGTATGTATATTC
>JAIDVA010000321.1 GCA_029059925.1 Eubacterium sp.
AAATTTATTTTTTTAAATTCTGTCAAAATGTATAAAATTACTTGATTTATTCAAAAAATAGTATATAATATTATTAAGTAAAGGGGGCAGTTTTATGACAGAGAAAACATTAATTATTGCAATACTTGTTGCACTTATCATTCTTTGGTTTGCCGAAACCTTAAACATGTCAAAAACCAGCAAAATCGTAGGCGGAATAATCGACTTGGGTTTTGCAATTCTTCGATAGTGCATCTAAAAAATAACACATAATAATTTAAGGAGCAGTTTATCTGCTCCTTTTGTTTTTGATTATTATTTTCTATATGGTTAAAACGTAAATTAATCATTGTAAAGTGACCTTAACAGCGAAATTTCCTTTGCATATCCATCAAGCTCATTCGGAGTCTCAAGATAAAACGGAAGATTTTTAAGTGAAGGATGATTGATAATCCTTTCAATAGCGTCAAGACCTATATATCCATCACCGATTTTTTCGTGCCTGTCCTTATGAGCTGCAATCGGATTTTTTGAATCATTCAGATGAATTGCTTTAAGCCGATTAATACCGACTATATGATCAAAATCTTCTAATACACCGTCAAGATTATTTATAATATCATATCCGCCCTCGTGCACATGGCATGTATCAAGACAAACACCTATCTTTTCACTGAGTTCAACTCTGTCAATGATTGCTCTGAGTTCTTCAAAGCTTCTTCCGATTTCAGAGCCCTTACCAGCCATAGTCTCAAGCAGAACTGTAGTAGTCATATCCTCAAAAAGCACCTTATTCAGTATCTCTGCAATTTGCTCAACACCAACATCCACGCCCTGACCAACGTGTGACCCCGGGTGAAAATTGTAAAGCTGATTCGGCGTATACTCCATTCTCTTTAAATCATCTGCAAAGGTATTAAGTGCAAATTCTCTCGTTTCAGGCTTAGCACTGCAGCAATTGAGCGTGTAAGGTGCATGAGCAAGGATAACAGGAAAGTTATTCTCCTTCATCAGCTGTAAAAAGGCTGTAACGTCATTTTCGTCAATTGCCTTTGCACTGCCGCCGCGCGGATTACGTGTAAAAAACTGAAAAGTGTTTGCACCAATTTCCAATGCCTGCTTAAGCATTGCTGTATATCCTTTTGAAGCACTAAGATGCGCACCAATAGTTAACATAGCTTTTATACCCCTTTACTTATTAGTTAAAAGCTCTTTTGCCATATCCTCGTCGGCTTTGCCTGACATTATGTATTCCAACAAATCGGCAACACAGCCTTTATTGCAGTGACAAGCCTCAAATTTACAAATTTTATGAATTGAGCTTGGTGCCTGACCTGCACAGGCAGGTAAACCAACTGTTTTGAGCATATCCCAGTCATTATAATAATCACCGATTGCAGCAACGTGGCTTTTTTCAATACCAAGCATATCAGCAAGTTTCATTATACCTACACCCTTGTGCGTATCCTTCTGCAGCATTTCCAGACTCCAGATTGATGATGCCATAAAATTAGCATCGGGATTCGGCAGTTTTGAAATAACCTCACGCAAATGGTTTATAACAATAGGGTTAGACCAGAATATAACCTTCATCCAGCCATTTTTCGGAACATCATCAATAGATTGAACATGTTCATAGTGAGCCTTGTCAAAATACATTGTTCCTTTTGACAAAAGCCCTTGTCTAACTATATAAACATAGTCATCGAAATAGATACCGATATCAACGCTTTTAAAAATTTCATCAAATTCTTCAGCAATACGGCGAACAAAGTTCTGCCCTTCCTCACCGATTGTACTGCGCCACAGCATTTTTCTCTTGTTATAATCATATATACCTGCACCGTTAAGCACAACGGCAGGCTGATTAGGAGTTATTCGGTTATAGTTACGCTCAAGACTTGACTGAAGTCTGCCTGAGGCGAGAGTAAAATTACCGCCAAGCTCCGTAAATTTCTTTATTGCATCGTAATTACGCTTAGGTAATTTTCGTATTTTATTATTAAGTGTTCCGTCAATATCGGACACAACAAGCCAGTTTTCGAAAGTTTCTGCCATCAAATCACCTCAGCTGTCTGCTCTGATTATCGAGCTTTCTTAAAAAATCATCAAAATACTGCGGAAGCTGTGCTTTAAACTCCATATATTCATTCGTACGCGGGTGAACAAAACCAATTTCACCTGCATGAAGGCACTGTCCGTTAAGCTTAGTAATTACCTTTTTCGGTCCGTAAACCGGATCCCCTGCTAATGGATGACCTGTATATGCCATATGAACTCTTATCTGGTGAGTTCTTCCCGTCTCAAGAATGCATCGGATATGTGTAAAATCACCATATCGCTTAATAACCTCATAATGTGTTATTGCATCCTTGGAATTTTTATCGGTAACAGCCATCTTTTTGCGTTCTATCGGATGCCTGCCGATTGGCTGATGCACTGTTCCCTTATCATCTTTTATATTACCATAGCACACCGCCTGATAAGCACGATGAAAAGAATGAACCTTTATCTGCTCGGCTAAACTCAAATGTGCTACATCATTTTTAGCTACAATCAAAAGACCTGATGTGTCCTTATCAATCCTATGAACGATACCGGGACGAATAACACCATTAATACCACTCAGGCTATCCTTGCAATGATATAAAAGTGCATTTACAAGTGTTCCGTTATAATTCCCTGCTGCCGGATGCACAACCATACCTTTAGCTTTATTCACCACAAGTAAATCGTCATCCTCATATACAATATCAAGAGGGATATTTTCCGCCTCCGCCTCAAGTGGCTGAGCATCGGGAATATTGACTGTTATATTATCATTCAGCCTGCATTTATAATTTTTAGAAATACAAAGTGAATTTACAGTTACATTACCATCAGCAATCAGTTTTGACAGAGCACTGCGCGTAAGACTGTCAATCTTATCACTCAAAAGCCTGTCAATTCTTACACCGACACCGCTTTCATCAACAACCATGCTTACCGACTCACTCATTCTCCTGCTCCTTCTTATCATTATTTTTAAGCATATCAAAAACAAGATAAGCAACAAGACTTATGGCACCGAGTGTTACAGCACAGTCTGCAATATTGAACACAGCAAAATTTATAAAGGTAGGATTAATAAAATCAATAACATATCCCAGATAGATTCTGTCTATAAGATTGCCTATTGCACCTGCGGCAAGCACACTAAGTGTCCAATAAAGCCATAGATTTTGTTGTGCTTTTTTAAACATATAAACAAGCACACCTATTGTTACAATAACGGTCAATGCAATAAAAAACCATCTGCCACCGCTGAACATGGAAAAGGCAACACCTGTGTTCTCGGCATAGCGAAATTCGATAAAGCCTTTTATAAAATCCTTAGCCCTATCGGGATAAAGAGCTGATTTTGCAAAATATTTTGTAAGCTGGTCAAATGCAATTATAAGTACAATCATAACAGATGACCAAATATTTTTATTATTAAGCTTCACAAAATCACTCCTTTATATAAAAGTTATATACATTATTGTAGGCACACAGCTAAAATTCCTGCTGTGTGCCTTATTATATTTTAATTAAAATTATTCAGCAATTTCACTCATAACAGCTGCACAGTGTGCACAGAGCGCAGGATGCTCTTCGCTTGTACCAACTGTATCGGAATACTTCCAGCAACGCTCGCACTTTTCACCCTCAGCCTTTGAAACTGAAACGCTCAATCCTTCAACATCACCTTTAACCTCACCCTCGCCGTTTAAAACGTCAACAGCGGATGTGATGAAGATTTCAGGCAGTTCAGCCTCAACAGACTTTAAGAAATCATAAAGCTCACCGTCTGCATAAAGTGAAACCTTAGCCTCAAGCGGCTTGCCGATAATCTTCTGATTTCTTGCAAGCTCCAGAGCCTTCTGAACATCAACTCTTACCTCGTGAATCTTATCCCACTTAGCGATAAACGCCTCGTCAGCCTCAATATAATCAGCCTGCGGAATATCGTTAAAGAGCGGTGACTCGGAATTTCTGCCTGCTTCGTGTGGCATTGCAAGCCAGATTTCATCAGCTGTGTAAGCAAGAATAGGTGTAAGCAAAAGTGTGAGTGCATCAAGCACCTTATAAAGAACAGTCTGTGCTGCACGTCTTGTTGCACTCTGAGGAGCAGAGGTATAAAGTCTGTCCTTAAGAACATCAAAGTAGAAGTTACTCATATCAACAACACAGAAATTATGGAGTGCATAAGCAGTTGTATGATAATCATATTCCTCATAGCCCTTGCGTGCAACCTCAATAACCTCATCAAGCTTCATAAGGGCATACTTATCAAGCTCTTCAAGCTTATCATTATCAACCATATCCTTATCAGGATTAAAGTCATAGAGATTACCAAGACAATATCTTGCTGTATTTCTTAACTTTCTGTAGTTATCGGAAATCTGCTTGAGAATTTCCTTGCTGATACGGATATCAGCATGATAATCCGCACTTGCAACCCAGAGACGGAGAATATCTGCACCATACTGGCTGATGATTTCCTGAGGGTCAATACCATTGCCAAGTGATTTCGACATTTTTTTACCCTCACCATCAACAGTCCAGCCATGCGTGATAATCTGTTTAAACGGAGTTCCGTGACCGCCTGCAACTGAGGTAAGAAGTGATGACTGGAACCAGCCTCTATACTGGTCAGCACCCTCCATATAAACATCGGCAGGACGCTTAAGATAAGGTCTTTTAGCACATACAGCCTGATGAGAAGAACCTGAATCGAACCAAACGTCCATAATATCCTTCTCTTTATCAAAGCCCTTATCGCTGCCGCAATGCGGACACTTAAAGCCTTCAGGAAGGAAATATTCGGTCTCGTGAGCATACCATGCGTCTGAGCCTTCCTCACCAAAAATTTTTGAAACCTTCATCATAACATCATTATCGATGATTTCTTTTCCGCAATCCTGACAATATACAACAGGGATAGGAACACCCCATTTTCTCTGACGAGAGATACACCAGTCAGCACGCTCCTGTACCATGGACTGAAGTCTGTCCTTACCCCATTCAGGGTACCATTTAACCTCTTCTGCAGCCTTAACTGCCTCATCCTTGAAATCATCAACAGAGCAGAACCACTGACTTGTTGCACGGAAGATAATAGGCTTGTGACAACGCCAGCAGTGAGGATATTGGTGTTCAATCTTTTTGAGTGCAAAAAGAGCACCTGTTTCCTCAAGATGCATAGCGATAGGCTTGTTTGCTTCTTCAGTTGTAAGACCTGCAAACTGGCCTGCCTCTTCAGT
>JAIDVA010000322.1 GCA_029059925.1 Eubacterium sp.
ATATAAAAAAGGCAAGCATATATTTCATTTTTATAGTTTTTGTTAATCTTTTTAAAATTAACACCAAAAACTAATCACAACATAAAAAGCTCTCAGAGGCAATCTGAGAGCTAAAATTAAGATATTAATATTCTAAAACAAATATTATTTTGCAAGGTCGCCGACAAGCATCATATAATCGCCTATCTGCACACCAAACTCAGGTGCACCCTCCATAATCAGCTGCTTATTCGCTGTCATCTGGAACATATCACCTGTACCGAGCAATATTTTAAGTGCTGAGGTAGCGCAGTCAAACTTCATACAGAAGAAAGGCTTAGCACGCTTATACTCTCCCCTGCCTGCTCTTGACTTGCCTGCCTTTACTCGCATATAGGCAGTACATTCAGGATGGCCCTCAACAGCCCACTGATAACAACGATCAGGACTCTTAAGTGCCCAATCATGAACAGCAGGATGCCCCATCTTATTAAGCTGTGAGATACCTGAAGAAAGCAGGTAGAAATACAGCTTGCAAAGCAGGAGTGAAAGCTCCTCGTCATCCTCAGGAGGCTCTGAAATGCTGAGCAGCGAGGACATTTTAAGCAGCACCATCATAAACTTAATAAACTTACCGAAGGATCTGATATTGAGCTTAGGCAGCTTTGTCATATCGCCCTTCATAAACGCATTCATCTTTTCCATAGATGAAAATGCAAGCTCAGCATCAATTTTGCTCTGACCGAGATATTCGCCGAGCTTAACTGTCCATTCACCATTCTCAACAATGAAATGAACAGCCTCTTTATCCTCTGCATTAACCTTTGCAGATACCTGATAAATGGCATTGACACCCTCAAACTTTTTCTTCAGCTCAGGAACATCCGTCGCAATCGTTTTCATAAGCGGAAGGGCACCGGCCATAAACACTTTATTCGTGTAACGTGTTTCATCACTTGCCATAATAATGAACTCCTTTCATAATAACATAACACTAAATAATCTTACTATTTTAGAATTCATCATCCCATGCATCGTCAGCTTCAAAATCAGCGTGCATCATTTCGGCGATTGCCTCGTTGATACCATTTGCATCAATCTTAGCCATAGCAAGCAAATCCTCCTGCAAACCGATTGTTGAGAACGCATCCTGATGACCGAGCATCTTGAATGCACAAGCCTTACCTGACTTAGCAACAACCTCAGCAACAGCAGAGCCGAGACCACCCATAACCTCGTGATCCTCAACAGTAATGATTCTTCTTGTATCCATAACTGCTGAAAGAATAGCCTCTTCATCAACAGGCTTGATTGTGTGCATATTAAGCACACGAACCTTAAGACCTGCATCTGCTTCTGCCATACGTGCAGCCTGCATTGCCTCAAATACGCATGAACCGCAGGCAATAACGGTGATGTCTGTTCCCTCGTTCATAACAGATGCCTTTTTGTAGTCGAACTTGCACTCATCAAGATTTTTATAAATAACCTGATCGAAACCACGGTTGATTCTGATGTAAACAGGACCGGGAATGTCATAAGCAGCCTTAACGGCATGATATGTCTCCGTACCGTCACAAGGGCAGATAACTGTCATATTAGGCAGAGTTCTCATACAAGCCATATCAATAAGAGAATGGTGGGTTGAGCCTGCCTGACCGAAGGAAGTACCTGCATGTGTTGCGATGATTTTTACAGGAACATTCTGATAGCAGATATCTGTATGTATCTGATCAAGAGAACGTGCAGCTGTGAAAATAGCAAAGGTAGATGCAAACGGAACAAGACCGTTTTTAGCCATACCTGCAGCTACGCCGAAAAGGTTCTGTTCAGCAATACCAACGTTAAAAAATCTGTCAGGAAAATGCTCACCGAACATACCGATTTTAGTTGATTTGGCAAGGTCAGCTGTAAGGGCAACAACGTCCTTATGCTCCTCACCAAGCTCACAAAGTGCAATACCATAGCACTCTGCTGTTGACAGCTTAGTGGTATCTGTCATTGTATATGTCATTCCACCCATAGCTTATGCCTCCTTCTCTGCACGCTCGCAGCGCTCTTTGTAGTATTTGTCAAGACTTTCAGAAGCCTGCTTCTCCATAGCCTCATCAAGTGAGCCATAGTGCCACAGGTAATTATCCTTCATAAAGTCAACGCCCTCACCCTTGAAGGTATCCATAACAATAGCAGTCGGCTTGTCGCCGCCGTTTTTATGATTATCAATTGATGCCTCGATAGCATCGTTGAGTTCTTTTATATTATGACCGTCAACACGGATAACGTTAAAGCCGAATGCTTCAAATTTCTTATCAACAGGCTCAACCTTCATCTCGTCGTCAACACGTCCGTCAATCATACACTTGTTGATATCAGCAAGAACAACTACATTTGACAGCTTAAACTGAGCAGCACTCATTGCTGCCTCCCAGTTTGAGCCCTCATTAAGCTCACCGTCACCGGTAAGAACAAAGTTCATATAGTCAATTCCGTTAACCTTACCTGCAAGAGCAAAACCAACTGCAAGTGAAAGACCATGACCGAGTGAACCTGTTGAACAGTCAGCACCCTTAACCTTGTTGCAATCAAGATGCATACCAACCTTTGCACCTGTGAGGTTAAAGATTTTCAGTTCATCAACAGGGAAATAACCGAGGTCACTGAGAATCGGTGCATAGCCAACAGCACAGTGTCCCTTAGAAAGAATAAATCTGTCTCTTTCTGGCATATCAGGGTTTGTTGGATCAATTTTCATAAAACGATAGTACAATGTAACCATAGCATCCATTGCACTGAGTGAGCCGCCGATATGACCTGAACCGCCCCAGATTGCTGTCTGGATAGCCATTCTTCTCATTTCGTCAGCCTTTTTTTCAAGACGCAGCCATTCAGCCTTGTCAAATGGTTTGTAATCAGCCGGCATAAAAGTTCCCCCTTAAGATATATGTATAAAATATTTACTAAAAATAATTCTTAATTATTTCAAATCAAGTTCAGGATGATTTGCAGCAACCACACCGAAAGCATCCTCGGCAATATCAATTGCAAGCTTGATATCATCATCCGTAACGGCAGCATTGATAAAATGATTGTGATGTGATGCAAGGAAAAGACCTCTTGAAACACATTCTGCAATCCATTCCTGATGCAGCATAAGGCTGTCGTCATTCGCTATTCTGAGATAGAAGAGTGCAGGCTCACCCGATACAACAAGATTAAAGCCATGCTCCTTACCTGCTGCTCTGAGTCCTTCTGTAAGCTTGATGCCCTTTTCTCTGAACATTGTAGGAATGTCAAGCCTTTTCATTTTAGGAATACAAGCAAGACAAGCAGCAAAAGGCTCGGCACTCATCCAATAAGAGCCTGTATATACAACTGATGAGGCAGTGTTTTTCATATGCTCCTGCCCGCAGACAGCTGACATATTATAGCCGTTTGCAAGTGCTTTACAGAAGCAGATAAGGTCTGCCTTAAAGCCGTAATAATGGTCAGAACCCTGTATATCCAGTCTGAAGCCTGTGCGCACATCATCGATGATAAGAACCATTCCGTGATCGTCGCAGAACTTGCGCACCTTTGCCCACTGCTCTTTGGTCGCACACTCATTGTCCTTGAAATTACCATGGTCATAAGGCTGGGCTATAAGACCTGCCACATCTCCGCCGCAGGCATCATAAGCAGCCTGCATAGCATCCATATCAAACCAAGGCACTACGATATTGTTTTCAACCTCTTCAGGAAGAATACCGGGATAGTCAACCTTCTGTGCCCATTGGAAATCACCATGATAATAGCCCTTAAAGAACATCATCTTTTTCTTGCCGGTATGCGCACGGGCACACATAACACTGAATGTAGTCGCATCCGAACCGTTTTTCATAAAGAATGCCCAGTCAGCCATGGCAACAGTGTCTTTCAGCATTTCGGCACATTCAACCATTTTGTATGATGGTGAAGTTGTACAGTTGCCGATTTTAAGCTGCTCCATAGCAGCTGCATCAACATCATCATCGCAGTAGCCGAGAACGTTAGGACCATATGCACACATAAAGTCAAGATATTTATTGCCGTCAACATCCCAGAAATATGTACCCTTTGCACGGTCGGACATCAAAGGCCATTTTGTAATTGGAAGAAAAAGCCCCTCGGACGGGCCAAGGTGACCATATACACCTGATGGAATAGCATTTAATGCTCTTTGGAACCACTCGGCACTTTTTTCGTGTTTATATTCAGGAAATTTACTCACTTTTACATTCCTCCTTAGCCTAAGTAGACAGCAACTCTGTCAAGAATACGGTTGATATTATCGACCATTGAAATCATACCTGCCATATAGATATTACCCGCACAAAGCTCAGCCATTGTTGATGCTGTACCTGTGAACAAGCCATTAGCAAGGTCGATAGAATTAAATTCCATAATTGCTCTTGGAGTATCAGACTTCTCTTTGATTGTCTCAAAATTATGATTGCGCACACGCAGCGTTGCGTAGCATACATCTGTAATACCCATCTGAACATCACCGTCAACAGTATACAGAGCAGAGTGCTTTGAAACAGAATCGTGATTTGCAAGTGCTGAAAGTGCACCTGAAATTGTATAGAAAGTAAGAATTGTTGATTCCTCAAAAAATGCTCTGTCCTTCAAATCCTGCTCACTCGGCATTAAAAGCTTTGTAAGTCTGTCAGTCAGCTTAGTAAACGGACCAAGCAGAAATGCAAGCACCTGCGGTGCATTTTTTACAGGTATACCGGGCTTGCTGCTATCAATAAGTGCATTGAATTTTTCCGGTGAAGAAAAATTCATTTTACAGGTGCAGCCATAGCTTCCCTCGGTCATTTTGCAGCCATCCTTTGAAAAATGTAAGGTGCAGCAAGGACCATCATTAACATCAAAGCAAATTGAAACAGGCTTTTTCATAGCGGCACAAACAGCCTTAGCATCTTTATCAAGCTCGCAGAGATTCTCAAGAGTTGCAAGTACGCCGTACATATTGACATATGCCATTGCTTTTGCTTCTTTCAAAATAATTCCTCCTAACGTTGCAGTTAATATGTATAAATTGATTATAGCATAGATAGTCATTTATAGCAATAAAATACATACAAATTAAACTTTACAATTTTGTAATAAGAAAAAATAACCTTACATAACAAAAAGATTTCGACTGAAACAGCCGAAATCTTTTCTTTAATTTGTATTGATTTTTATTTACCCGCCTTAACAGATTTAGCGGCAGACCAAGGAGAATAGAGCGTATAATTTGAGCCATTGAAATTCG
>JAIDVA010000323.1 GCA_029059925.1 Eubacterium sp.
CCTTATATGTTAAATAACATAAATTATAATTTATCATAAATCTTACCTCTCGCATAATATAAAGTATATTATGAAATGAGGTAAGATTTATGATTTTATATATAAAGGTAGGTTCGATTACTAACGCTCAGCGCGGACAAAGATTACTTCGCTCAAACGGCTATAAGCCGCAGATAAAAAAAGTAGAAAATCCAACCCAAACGGATGGATGCGGTTATGCACTTGAGGTTGAATCAGGCGATAAAGCGCCTGTTAATATATTGGAAAAGAACAGAATAAAAGTGAGAGGAGTTGAGGTGCTGTGATATATCTTGATAACAGCGCCACAACTAACCCAAAGCCCGCCAATGTAATAAATGCGGCTGGTTTGGGAATAAAGCATTTCAGCTTTAACAGTGGCAGAGGAGGCTATAGACAATCGGTTATGACATCAGAAAGAATATTTGATGTCAGAGAAAAGATTGCGAATATGATTTCATTTCCAAGTGAAAATATTGCTTTTACTCCAAACTGTACGCTTGCACTGAATATGGCAATCAAGGGCAGTGTTAAACAAGGTGATCACGTTATAATATCCGCTCTTGAACACAATGCAGTTTCAAGACCGGTAGCTGCTCTTGCATCAAAGGGTATGATTACCTATGATGTTGCTCCTTTGAGCTTTGACAGTGAGCAGATTGTAAGGAATTTCAGAATGCTTATCAGAAAAAATACTTCCTTGATAATTTGTATGCAGGCATCAAATGTGTTTGGCTGTATATTCCCGATTAAAGAGCTTAGTGAGCTTTGCAGAGCAAACGGAATTCGCTTTATTGTTGATGGTGCACAGGGTGTCGGTGTAATACCAATCAGCGGCAGGGATAATATCAATATTCTTTGTGCTCCCGGACATAAAGGTCTTTATGGTCCTATGGGAACAGGCTTTATGGCGGTTAATGAGGATGTTGAGCTTGATACAATCATTGAGGGCGGCACAGGCTCATCATCCATGAATCTGTCTCAGCCCGATTTTTTGCCGGATCGTTTTGAATCGGGTACACTAAATAACAGCGGTATAATCGGACTGGGTGCCGGTGTTGATTTTGTGCGTTCAAAGGGTATAGACAATATTTATAAGCATGAGCTTTGCCTTGTACAAATGATGTACAGGGAAATGGAGAAAAATGATAAGGTAACACTTTATACCCCATATCCCGAAAAGGGCTGTTTTGCACCTATTCTTTCCTTTAACTATTCTGATTATCAGTCGGAAAAAACAGCGCAGTTTTTAGCTGACAGGGGAATAGCGGTGCGTGCAGGACTTCATTGCTCTCCGCTTGCACACAGATCATTTAATACAACTGACAGAGGAACTGTGCGAATCAGTCCATCCGTTTTCACCAAGCAATATGAATGTGAAATTTTTTTGAACTCTTTAAAAAAACTATGATATTCCCTTTATTTCTCCAATATTCTGTGGTAATATAATAAAGTAAATTGTTTACTAAGGAAGTATATATGA
>JAIDVA010000324.1 GCA_029059925.1 Eubacterium sp.
TTCCCAGTATGCCGCAATAGAGGCGTTAAAGAACGGCGACAGGGATATAGAAAAAATGCGGGATGATTATGATGTCCGCAGAAGATTTACTGTTAATGCTTTTCGTGAAATCGGTCTCGATTGCTTTGAACCTGAGGGTGCTTTCTATGTTTTTCCGTGTATTAAATCAACAGGTCTTACATCTGATGAATTCTGTGAGCAGCTGATTATGAGCAAGCACGTTGCTGTTATACCCGGTAATGCTTTCGGTGAATGCGGTGAGGGCTTTATACGTGTATCCTATTGCTATTCCATTGAAAACATAAAAGAGGCAGTTAAGCGTATCGGTGAATTTGTAAAAGAACTTGGAGACAGGAATGGAAATTAAAGTTAAGGCATATGCCAAAATCAATCTGATGCTTGATATTGTTGCAACGAGAACAGACGGCTATCATGATTTGTTTATGATTATGCAGAGTATCGGTATTTACGATACTGTAACCGTAACGCAGACAGATTCAAAAAAAATAACGATAACCTGTAATGCTGACGGGATTCCGCTTGACGAAAAGAATATTGCCCACAAGGCGGCAGCGGCTTTCTTTGAAGCAACAGGCATCAAAAATAAGGGTGTCCATATTGATATTGTTAAAAGGATTCCTCATGCTGCAGGTATGGCTGGCGGCAGTGCTGACGGTGCAGGTGTGCTTGTGGCACTGAATGAGTTGACAGATACCGGATTAACTGAGGATGAACTGTGCGATATCGGTGTGAAAATAGGTGCCGATGTTCCGTTTTGTATTAAAGGCGGAACATTGCTTGCACAGGGAATCGGTGATGTTCTTAACAAGGTTAAGCCACTGAGAAAGTGCTTTATTTTAATTGCCAAGCCTGATGTCGGCGTTAATACTGCTTTTGCTTATAAGCAGTTTGATGAATGCGGTAAGGTACATACTCCTGATAAATTCGGTATGCTTTGTGCAATGCAGAGCAGGGATTTAGCTGATATTGCATCCCGTATGGAAAATGTATTTGAGCAGTTCATTGATGTACCGAATAGAGTTGATATGAAAGCGGTTATGCGTGAAAATGGTGCTCTTGGTGTATGTATGAGCGGGAGTGGGCCGACTATTTTCGGCATATTTGATGATAAGCAAAAGGCAGAGCATGCAGCTGAGCAGTTAACCGTTTATGCAAAGGATATTGCTGTTACAATGCCTGTATCAAAGGGCTGTAAGATAGTAAAATAATAATATAGAGTATATTTATAATGTCCGTTTTGTTGACAGAAAGACGTGGAAGATATTATGGAATATAACAATGAAAAATTTATGAATCGGTTTAAGAATATAATTAATGAAGAAAAGCCATCTAAGATTTTCTTTGTTGCAAGCAGTGAATATGACCGATACGGCTACAGAAAAGCTATTGATGAGCTTGGTATTGCATGCGTTGCATTTACTGATTTTGAGCCATGTCCCGAAATATCATCTGTTAAAGCAGGCGTTAAATTGTTTAAAAGCAGTGCCTGTGATTTTATTGTAACAGTTGGCGGCGGCAGTGCAATTGATGTGGCGAAAGCAATTAAGCACATGGCAATCGCTGATGTTAAAATTCTTGCCGTTCCCACAACAGCAGGCACAGGTGCAGAGGTTACACGCTTTGCAGTGCTGTATGATCACGGTGATAAGGATTCACTCAGAAGCCATAGTATAATTCCTGACTATGCGGTATTTGACTATACCACACTTAAGTCGTTGCCTTATGAACAAAGAGTCGTAACTGCTCTCGATGTTTTTTGCCATAGTGTCGAGGCTTATTGGTCTTTAGATGCCACGGATGAGAGCAGAGAATGTTCGGCACGTGCATTGGAACTGTTTAACAGTTACTTTGAATTATATCTTAAGGATGATAAATCAACATATAAGCATATGATGAAATGCAGTGCACTTGCAGGCAGGGCAATTAATATTGCGCAAACCGCTGCACCGCACGCAATGAGCTATAAGCTGCATAAGCTTAAGGGGTTTTATCACGGTCAGGCAGTTGCACTTTGCCTTGCATATATCTGGCAGTATATGCTTGATAATTGTAAGAGTGATGAGCTGAAAGCTCTTCTTGATGAAACGGAAGTCATTTCCTGCTTTACACCGCAGAAATTTCAGAAGCTTCTGCGTGACTTGGGAATGTGCAATGATATGGCCTTGACAGCGGCTGAGCTTGATGAGTGTGTTCGCGGTGTTAATGTCGGTCGAATGAAAAATCATCCTATGAAATTGGATTTTACTGATATTGAGAATATATATCGTTCTTTTATGAGTGTAGATTAACTTTTGGCGAAGATTTTTTCTTCGCCTTTTGTTTTGACACATAAAGTACATATTGTTTTACATTTTATAGAAAATAGATTTTATGACTGAATAGCGAGAGAGATTGTGCATGTGTTATTTTTTGAAAATAATTCCTTAAAACCTATTGACAAAGTAGGTGATATGATGTATATTGTATTCAACACAGGAAACCTACTAACAAAGTAGGTGATTGGAGGAATGAAAATGCAAAGGTTATTTTCAAAACTTTTACGTAATAATTATAGATATGGACGAATGTGCTTTCGATGTTGCTGATTATGATTGATTTTACAGAACTGAAATAATTAAACTCGAAAGGAATAAAACATTATGTCAGAATATAAATATCACTTTGAAACATTACAATTACACGTAGGTCAGGAACAGCCGGATCCTGCAACAGACGCGAGAGCCGTTCCGATTTACCAGACAACATCATATGTATTTAAAAATAGCGATCATGCGCAGGCACGCTTCAATCTTTCAGATGCAGGCAATATTTACGGTCGACTTACAAACTCAACACAGGACGTTTTTGAACAGCGTATCGCTGCTTTAGAGGGTGGCGTAGCTGCTCTTGCTACAGCGTCAGGTGCAGCTGCTCTTGCTTACACATTTCAGGCTCTTGCGTCTGCAGGTGACCATATTGTGTCGGCTAAAACCATTTATGGCGGCACATATAATTATTTAGAGCATACCTTCAAAAACTGCGTTGTAACAACAACCTTTGTTGATCTCGATGATTTATCAAACTTTGAAAATGCAATTCAGGATAATACAATAT
>JAIDVA010000325.1 GCA_029059925.1 Eubacterium sp.
GTTTAATATATGTGTAAAAAGATCTGCTAAAGGGGTGACAAAATGAAAAAATTAAGAGTTTTTCTGATTGTTTTATGTTTGTCGCTTTTACTTGCAGGCTGCAGCAATTTCAGGCTTGCAACCTCTATTGATGATTTGATTTCGCCTGTATCTCCAAGCGGTGATAATGCCGGTGTTCAGAATGCTGTTGACGAATACTGCAAGTCAGGCTATCTTATCAAGATTCCGTCAAGCGGTGATTACACAACCTCTTTCATATTTTATGATCTTGATGGTGATGGCGCTGATGAAGCAGTATCATTTTATGAGCCTTCGGATGACAGGGGAACGGTCAGTCTTGCTGTTCTGAAAAAAAGCAATGACAAATGGAGTGTTGTTGATGATATCAAGGGTGACGGAACAGATGTAAAATCAGTTGACTTTTGTGATGTGAACAATGATGGTAAGACCGAAATATTAGTATGTTGGAATGTGATTGCCAAGTCCACGAACTCAAAACTCGATGTGTATAACCTGATTCAGGATGATGAGAGCTGCGAGCTTGAACAGATTGACGATTCCATCACAGCCGGTGATTTTATCTGTGCTGATATGAATAATGATTCTGTGAATGAGGTAGTGGTTTTTAATATTGGCTCCTCTGCTGATTCGCCGACTGCTGAGCTTTATTCCTTTGCAGATAACAGCAAGCGCAGAATTGGCAAAACCAAGCTTGACAGTACAATTATTTCGTTTGAAAATATTATAGCCGGTGAAACAACCGAGGGTATAAGCATTTATGCCGATGCGTTAAAGGCAGATGGCAGTTCGATGGTAACGGAATTTTTATACTGGTCAGATTATTATGATTCGATTGTGTCACCGTTTTATAGCTATTCATCAGGAAAAACAGCTGAAACTGCACGCAGCAGTATTATTAATTCAAAGGATATCGACGGTGATGGTGAGGTTGAAATACCTGTTGATGCCAAGGCGGACAATCTGCCGAAACAGATTACAGCTCAGAATTGGATGATTTATAAAAATACGGTTTTAAATCATAAATGTTATAC
>JAIDVA010000326.1 GCA_029059925.1 Eubacterium sp.
TCGTCGGCAGCGTCTGATGTGTATTAGCGACAGCATTAAAGGTTGGCATCAAGGAATAATTTGTTTTTGTCTTTACGATTGAGAGCAGTGTGTAATCTGCTGTTGCGTTAACAAATCCTTTTTTCTTAGTGTATTTTTCAATTGTTGAAAGAGGAGAGGCATCATTATGCTTTTTTGTGTAGCAGTAGGATATAACCTCTTCGATAAAGCTTTCAATCTGCTTGTCTGAATAAGGTGCTTTTAAAAGCACAACCTTGTCAATATCCGCAATGCCGTATTGATCGCTTTCACCACAGGGAATACCAATCATATTTTCAGCCTTGTCAACGTATACCGATATTGTGTAAAACTCTTTTTCCATAAATATACCTCGTACTATTAATTATTTTAATTATAACCTATAGAATTGAAAAATACAACCGTATGTGGTACAATAAAATCGGTGATTTTATGAAGAAAGTGTTAATAACAGGCGGTGCAACAGGCATAGGAAAAGCGGCTGCACTGTTTTTTAAGGAAAACGGCTTTGATGTTTTTATAACTTATAATAATACAAAGCCTGACTTTGACGGTGCAACGGCTGTTCAGTGTGATTTATCAAAAATATCAGATATTGAGAATTTGTTTGATACAATAGGTGATATTGATGTTTTGGTCAACAATGCAGGTGTAAGTCTTATTAAAATGATAAATGATACAACTGAGGATGAATACGACAGGGTTAATGATGTTAACGCCAAATCGTATTTTTTCACTTCAAAGCTTGCTGTAAAATCCATGATAAAAAAACACAGCGGTGCAATCATCAATGTATCATCCATGTGGGGGCAGCTTGGTGCTTCATGTGAAGTGGCATATTCAATGAGCAAGGCTGCTGTTATAGGTCTTACGAAGGCTCTTGCGCAGGAGCTTGCACCAAGCGGAATAACCGTTAACTGTGTGTCACCGGGTATTATTGATACACGTATGAACGAGCAGTTTGACAAGGCTCAGCTTGAAGAGGAGGTGCCACTCGGCAGGCTCGGTACTTCTGAGGAGGTAGCAAGGGCAATATTGTTTTTTGCACAAAACGACTATGTAACAGGGCAGATACTCGGTGTCAACGGAGGAATCGTATAATTTTTTGGACTGGAGGTAACAGTGAGTGAATCATAATGAAATTATACTGATTTTCGGCATATTTATGCTCGGCTTTGGAATCAGATCACTTGTGCAGTATTTTAAAGAGAACAGAAATTATACGATTACAACTGCTGCCATTGTCAGATACGAAAGAGAATTTGACCATAATCATCACAATCATGGGGATTATGTCAGCTATACTCCAATTTTTGAATATACCTATAATGGTAAAACCTATCAGGAAGAGCACAGGGTATCTTCTGCCGGATATGGCAAGGGAATGAGTATTGTTCCTGCGTCAAAATATAATTTAGGGGATATTGTTGATGTGCGGGTTTATGATAACGGCAAAAAGGTTTATGCTGTTATTGATGATGAAAATAATATAAAAATGCCTCTACGTATGGGGCTGATATTGACTGTGGCAGGTGTTGTATTTATTGCAGCAGCAGTTTATTTTGGATTTATACAATAATTTTTGTTTGGATGTTGTAACACTTTCCCGTATTCTTTCATAGGATAGTTTAGAAACGGGAAAGGGGGTTGCGATTATGGGTTGCGGATGCAATAACAACTTCGGTTGCGGCGGTTCATCTTGGATCATTATCCTCATCATCATCCTTTTACTCTGCGGCGGTTGCGGCGGTAATTGCGGTTGTGGTAACAATGATTGTGGCTGCGGTTGCTAATTAATCGTTAAGAGAAAAGCACTCGGGAAACCGAGTGCTTTTTTCTATATGTCTGCCGGCAGAAGTATCGTACCTTTTTCTAAAATATCTATCATACCATATTTACCCATACGAACCGAACCCGGATTCATAATATAAAGCCCGTCATCGTAATCAGTATATTGCAAATGTGTATGACCAAAAAGGCAGATGTCCGCGTTGATTTCTTTTGAATGCGCAATAATCTTTTCATAACCATGCTTAACGCCATAGGTATGTCCGTGTGCAAAGAATATTCTTTTGCCGTGAAAATCTACAATCTGTTCGGTTGGGTGTTGTGAATACCAATCATTATTGCCGACTACACGATAATATTTAATGCTCGGATAAACATCCAGCACTGTATCAAAGTCATCATCAATATCACCGAGAAATATAAACAAATCAGCTGCATTCTTGTGTATTTCGATTATTTCAAGCAGCTTGCCTATCGCTTTGTGCGAGTCAGATATAACTACAATTCTCATTCATAAAATACCGCCCTTATACATAGATTGTAATAGATTATATTTTAGGTTTAAACCAACTAATATAATTATACAATAAAGGGGAGATTATTTCAATGAATAATAACGATTTGAGCAGACTTATGAAAAATGCTCAGCAAAAAACAGGTATTGATATGCAGAAAATGAAACAGGCTGCCGAGGGTGGAAATCTTGATGATTTCATTAACAAAAATTTGTCATCTGATGCATCAAAGCAGTTGAAAAATGTTTTGTCCAATAAGGAGGCTGCCGAAAAGCTTTTGTCAACACCGCAGGCAAAGGAGCTCATGAAAAAATTAATGGAAGGTAAGTAATAGGTTGTAATATGGATAATATAAATGATATTATAAACAGTCTCAGTGCGGATGATATTAATATGCTTAAGGGTGTCGCCTCATCAATTCTTGGTGAGGAGGCACAAAAAAGCACACCGCCTGCACAGCAGAACAATAATTTGCTCGGTGATTTAGGGAATATGTCAGGTAATACTATGTCGGGGCTTACCAGTGCTTTGTCGCTTGGCAGCGGACTTGACGGCATTGACTTTGAAATGATTATGAAGGCTAAAACAATATTTGAAAAAATGAATAATACGAAAAGTAAAAATGCAGACCTTATTATGGCACTCAAGCCGCATCTTGATCCGAAAACGCAGAATAAAGCAGATCAGGCCTTGCGTATACTCCAGCTGTTTGAGGTGCTGCCGCTGCTGAAGGAGTTGTTTTAATGCCTCAGTTTTCAGAGGAGGATATCAATGCTGCAAAAAGACGGGTTCAGGAAATGCGAAACCGTGTGTCAAAGTTCACTGCCGATGAACAGGAACCTCCATCACCAACATCACCGCCGCATACGAAGAATAAAACAAATAATGAAAATAGTGTAAAGCAGCCTGATGTCAAAGCTCAGGAGCAGGAGGAAGAGCAGGATAAAAACAAATCTTTTTTTGTTATTCTTGCTCTTATTATGCTTTTGTCAAAGGAAGGTGCAGATAATACCCTTATTCTTGCATTGCTTTATTTATTATTATAATGTGAATATATGATTTTACATTGCTTTTATTTAATAAAATGTGGAAATTATGGTAATAATATGTTATATTGATAAAGATAAAAAATTTGAACTGTAAAAATTTTACTGTTTGAATACGGAGGAATTATAATTGAGCTTTAATCAAAGGGAAATTGTGCAGGGTGTTTCACTTTTGAGTGTGAATGCAAATCGTTTTAAAACGAATGAAATTGCAGTAACACTTGCTCTGCCGTTAAAAAAAGAAACTGCATCACAAAATGCACTTCTGATAAATCTATTGTCACGAAAAAGCAAGGCTTATCCAAGTCTTTCACTGCTCAACAACAAGCTTGCATTTTTATATGGAGCATCGCTTTCAGCAGTTGTATCAAAACTAGGCGAATGTCAGGTGCTCAAGCTCGGCATAACAAGTCTTGATGATAAATTTTCGCTTGATGATGAAAGTATTTTACTTGAATGTGTAAAACTTTTGATATCGCTGTTATTTGAGCCTAAACTTGACGATAAAGGCAGTTTTTTTGATGAGGATATTGAAGCTGAAAAAAGAATCCTTATTGAAAAAATAGAGTCCGAGCAGAATGAAAAACGAACCTATGTTTTAAGACAGGCTGAGGCACTTATGTTTGCTGATGAGCCATATGGTGTGGGCAGATACGGTTCGATTGATGATGTTAAAAGCATAACGGCTGACGATATAACGAATACCTGGCATAATGCACTTAAGACTGCCGAAATTATGTTTACAGTAGTCGGCGGTGCTGATATAAATAAAGCCGCAAGCAGCATTGAATATGCTTTTGCATCCGTTGAAAGAAATTATAGTCAATTACCTGATGCTGTTTTTGTTCCCGAGTGTAATGAAGTAAAGGAACATATGGAACGAATTGATGTCAAGCAGGGCAAGCTTGTTTTAGGCTTTCGTGTCAATCTTGAACCACAGGATGAACTCACTCCTGCTATGCGCAGCTTCTGCGATATTTTCGGCGGCGGACCATATTCAAAGCTTTTTGCCAATGTGCGTGAAAAGCTTAGCCTTTGCTATTATTGCTCTGCACGATATACAAAGCTTAAAAGCTGTATCATGATTCAGTGCGGTTGTAATGAGGAAAATATGGACAAGGCTGTTGAAGAAATTATGAATCAGCTTGAAGAAATTAAAAAGGGTAATTTTGAAGAGGAATTCAATTCTTCAAAAATTGGTTTGCGTGATGCAATAATGTCCGTCAATGATACTCCTGAATTAATTGAAGGTTGGTATGCGAATCAGATTACGGCTGATGAAATCATTACTCCCGAGCAGTCCGCGGCTGAAAATGATGCCGTAACGATGGAGGATGTAGTAAAATGCGCATCACTTTTAAGCCTTGATACAATCTACAAATTATCATCACCAAAGGAGGCCGAGTAATATGAACAATATCAAAGAAATCAAATCAGCCGATCTTGGTGAGAAGTATTATGAAATTGACCACAGCTCAGGTCTTAAAATATTTGTAATGCCAAAGGAGAATTATTCTTCGGTATATGCTGTGTTTGGTACAAAATACGGCTCAATTGACACAAAGTTCAAGCGTTCTGACAGTGATGAATGGACAATGGTTCCGGAAGGCATTGCACATTTTCTTGAGCATAAGCTTTTTGAGAGTGAGGAGCTCGATGCGTTTACAAGATATGCGAAAACAGGTGCATCAGCAAATGCTTATACCTCGTTTGACAAAACCTGCTATCTTTTTCAGTGCAGCGATAATTTTGATGATTCGCTAGAAATACTCCTTGATTTTGTAACACATCCTTATTTTACTAAGGAAACGGTTGAAAAGGAGCAGGGCATCATAGGTCAGGAAATTACAATGTATTATGATGTTGCAGGCTGGATGAGTACCTTCAATCTTTTAAGACTGCTCTATCATAATCATCCTGTAAGAATCGATATTGCCGGCACGGTTGAATCCATCGCTCAAATTACAGACAAGCTGCTTTATGACTGCTACAATACTTTCTACAATCTTAATAATATGTGCCTTGCTGTTGTAGGCAACGTTACGCCTGAGCAGGTGCTTGAGGTTTGTGACAGAATGCTTGAAAAGGCACAGCCGCTTGAAATTGAACGCTCTTTTGAGGATGAGCCGAGAGAAATTGTGGATCAATATTGTGAATATAATCTGGCAATGAGTATGCCTGTTTTCTCCTTCGGTTATAAAGAAGACTGCAAACAGCTTACACAGGATATAAGAAAGATTATTGAGGTTAATATTCTGCTTGAGATTCTGGCGGGTGATACCTCGGCACTTTATAATGATTTGTTTGAAAAGGGGCTTATCAATAC
>JAIDVA010000327.1 GCA_029059925.1 Eubacterium sp.
TACAATATCAATAATTGTATTAACATGGAGAAGTGCGTTATGGCGAAAGTTGATGAAAAAAAGAGAATTGTTGTTATGGTCGTAACATCAACACTTACACATAATACAGGAAAAACAAATATTGCACGTGTTGCTAAGCTTGTGTCTGTTTTGTCCGATTTAAAAAATGCCGGCAATGAAATTGTTCTTGTCTCAAGCGGTGCAGTTGGTATCGGTGCAGCTAAGCTTGGTTTTGCAAAAAAACCGACGACAACTAAAGGTCTGCAGGCATCAGCGGCTGTAGGACAGTGTGAACTGATGTTTTTATATGATAAAATGTTTTCAGAATACGGTGTGGTTGTCAGCCAGCTTTTGTTTACAGCTGATACACTTGTTAATGACGAGGAAAAGGGGCATTTGCTTGATACCTTTAATCAGCTGCTTGAGTATGATTCACTTCCGATTGTGAATGAAAATGACTCGGTTTATGTTGAAGAGCTTTTGAATGGCGACAACGATTGTCTGAGTGCAAATGTGGCAGCACTGATTGATGCTGATTTGCTGATTCTTTTAACGGATACAGACGGACTTTATGATGATAATCCCAGTGAGAATGAAAATGCTAAGCTTATTCCTCAGGTGGATAGGATTACAGATGATATATTTGAAATAGCAGGTGATGCCGGTGAAAAGGGAACAGGCGGCTTTGCAACAAAAATCAAGGCTGCTAAAATTGCAACCGATGCAGGTATACCTGTAATAATAATGAATGGCGAAAAGCCGACATCCATTTATAAAGTGTTGGATGGACAGAGTATAGGTACATATTTTTCAGCAAAAGGTGAGTGAGATATAAATGTTAGAGAATTTAGGAATTAACGCAAGAAAAGCAGCGGGAGTGCTTACCACTGCAACAACACAGCAGAAGAATTTTGCACTTGAGGAAATTGCAAAGGCGCTGCTTCAAAATGCAGATAAAATAATTGAACAGAATAAAATTGATTTGGATAATGGCAAAAAGGCAGGACTGAATGTTGGTCTGCTTGACAGGTTGATGCTGAACAAGGACAGAATTGAGGGGATTGCAGACAGCTGTTTACAGGTTATAAAGCTTGATGACCCATGTGGTAAAGTTCTGGAAACAGTTGAAAGACCGAATGGTCTGAAAATTCAGAAGGTATCCTGCCCGATGGGTGTTATAGGTATTATTTATGAGGCTCGCCCGAATGTTACAGCGGATGCTGCGGCCCTTTGTCTAAAGAGCGGTAATGCGGTCATTCTGCGTGGTGGTAAGGAGGCTATCCATTCCAATATTGCTATTGCAGAGGTTATGCGTGATGCTGTTGAAAAAGCAGGTCTGCCTAAAGATACTATTCAGCTTGTAACAGATACAAGCCGTGAATCTTCAACCGAGCTTATGAGAATGAAGGAATATCTTGATTGCCTTATCCCAAGAGGAAGTAAGGCGCTCATTCAGGCTGTTGTTGAAAATTCAACTGTTCCGGTTATTGAGACGGGCTCAGGTAACTGCCATATCTATGTGGATGAAACTGCTGATATTGATATGGCAAGTGAAATTATCTTCAATGCAAAAACACAGCGTATCGGTGTATGCAATGCCTGTGAAAGTCTTGTTATTCACAGTGCTGTTCTTGATAAGGCTTTGCCCGCAATCAAGAAAAGACTTGATGAAAAAAATGTCGAAATCCGCGGTGATGAGCGTGCAAAGGCGGTTTGCCCTGATATAATTGTTGCAGACGAAAGTGACTTTGCGACAGAGTATCTTGATTATATAATCAGTGTTAAAACAGTTGACAGTCTTGATGATGCAATTGACCATATTAATAAGAATTCAACAGGCCATTCCGAGGCTATCATAACGGAGAATACAGATCATGCAAAAATCTTTATGAGCAGAATTGATTCCTCCTCAGTTTATCATAACGCATCAACAAGGTTTACTGACGGCGGCGAATTTGGTCTCGGTGCGGAAATCGGTATTTCTACTCAGAAGCTCCATGCAAGAGGACCTATGGGACTGTGTGAGCTTACAACAACAAAGTATTTAATTTTTGGGAACGGACAGGTTAGATAATTACAATGGACGATAAACAAAGAGCTAAGCAGAGAAAAAAACGTGAAAGAGCTGAGAGAAGAAAAAAGGCAGGCAAAACCTTTTTGATTTTCATAGGTATTCTTATTATTGCCGTTGCAGCGTTTTTAATTACTATGAAGGTGCTTGACCCGCAGTTTGAAATTAAAAGCCTTATTCCTGAGGAAAAGGCTCAGCAGGTTGTCGCTTTTGTTAAAGAGGATATTTTAAAGCAGACTACAGCTACAACTGCTCCTCAGACTACAACAAAGCCTACAACCACAAGACCTGCAAATTATGATTACAGTACCTTTGATGATTTTGCGTTTGACACATCAAAGCAGGGTAATCAGATTGGCAATTTGCTTAATAAATCAAACGGTGCACTTACCTACAGCTCTGCCTATATTTATTACAGTATTGCAGG
>JAIDVA010000328.1 GCA_029059925.1 Eubacterium sp.
TCTCTATAACTGCCCTTGCATTGCTATGTGGGTACCGTTTAATGAAGGCTGGGGACAGTTTGACAGCGCCAAGGCATATGAAATGGTTAAGAAGCTTGATAATACAAGAGTAATTGATACAACATCTGGCTGGCACGATATGGGTGCAAGTGATGTGATTTCAAAGCATATTTACTTCACGCCAATAAAGGTGAAAATCGGTAACAGACCTTATGTTCTCTCAGAGTTCGGCGGATATAGCATGAAGGTTAACGGTCATACCTTTAACGACAAAATGTTCGGCTATAAGGTTTATAATACCAAGGATTCATTAACAAAGGCATATGCAAGGCTGTTTAATAATGTGATTATTCCACAGATTAAGGATGGCTTATGTGCAACCGTCTATACTCAGTTGACTGATGTTGAGGATGAGCTTAATGGTCTTATGACCTATGACCGTGCTGTGGTTAAAATTGATATTGATAAATTAAGAGCGATTAATGAAAAGGTTAGGCTTGATTAAACGATTCTGTAAAATTTATTTCATCGTTATAGTATAAGACGTATATTAGTCAAAAAGGTTAATGTTATGGGTATATTTGATAAGTTTAAAAAGAAAAAAGATAATAAAGCAGAAAAAGAACATTCAAATGAATTTGTATCGGAAATTATTGAACCTGTAATCATTTCTGATGGAGTTTCTGAAAAATATCTGCCTTATATTGATGAAATTATACCTGCATTTGTTTCAATGTTAAGAAGGCTTGATGCCGTTGAAGAAAAGACCAATGAGCAACACTCACTTTATGCAGAAAACTATGATTATTTTATGGAAAAATATAAATCCTTGCAGCAAGAATACGGTGATATTGCTTCTGAGTTGTGTACTGATGAAGTTTTGCAGAGAGGTTATCTCAGCTCCTTTGGAAAACCAACAACATATGGTCACATCAATAAAGGGTGTGAGCTGGAATTTATTATGAAAAGTGTGAAACAGGCAACTGTTATTATGTATAATGACAGAGATAAATCTTATCTTCCTACATATCGTTTTATTTTTAAAAACAAAGAAAACAGTTGGAGAATTAATAGTGTATCCTACAGAATTGGTGATGATGATTCCTGGCATCTTTATAACATTTGATATGCTAATTAATTTTTATATTTGGAAAGGAAATAAATATTTATGAAAGCAACTATTAAAACAAACAAAGGTAATATGCTCTTTGAGCTCAATGAGCAGGCAGCACCAAAAGCTGTTGAGAATTTTACAACTCATGCGAAGAACGGTTATTATGATGGCCTTATCTTTCACAGAGTTATCAAGGACTTTATGATTCAGGGTGGTGACCCGACAGGCACAGGCTGCGGCGGTGAGTCAATCTGGGGCAAGTCCTTTGAGGATGAATTTACTCTTGAGGCACGTAACTATTATGGTGCTCTTTCAATGGCTAACAGCGGTCCTAATACAAATGGCTCACAGTTTTTCATTGTTCAGGCTAAGAGTGTTCCTGATTCTCTTCTTTCTCAGATGGAAGGACTTAAGGATAACGGCTATCCTCAGGAAGTAATTGATAAGTATAAAGAGGTTGGCGGTACACCTTGGCTCGATTTTCACCACACAGTATTCGGCATGCTTGTTGATGGCGCAGATGTTCTTGAGGATATTGCAGCTACAAAGACAGGTATGGCTGACAAGCCGGTTTATGATGTTGTTATTGAAACAATTGAAATAGAGGATTAATTGTGACAAATTAAACCCCTTCCAATGACTTATAATTAAGTTGTTGGGAGGGGTGTTTTTTTGACTGTTTATGTTGATGTGCTTTTTGTAGTCAATTTCTTTATTACATATTTACTCCTAATGCTGACAAAGCTTTTTGTCAAAGACAATCCTAAAATAGTAAGACTGCTTGCTGGTGCCTTTATTGGTGGTGCTTATTCACTTGTAATATTAGCCGATGAGCTGAATTTTTTTGTTACTGCAATTGGTAAATTTGTTGTGTCCGCACTTATAGTTTTTATTGCTTTTGGTTTTAAAAGAGCAGTTGTCTTTGCAAAAACACTGGGCATATTTTATTTTTCAAATATGCTTTTGCTTGGCGTGATACTTGCAATATGGCTTATCTTCAAACCTGATGGTATTGCAATACATAACGATGTTGTTTATTTTGACATACCTGCCCAAATATTGCTTATAAGCGCTCTTGTTGCATATATGATATCACTTGCAGCAGTGAAAATATATAATCGAACTATCGGCAAAAATGAAATTTATTCACTTACCATTTTTAAAGGCAGTCAAGAGGTGCATTTGTATGCTTTTGCCGATACGGGCAATAAGCTTAAAGAGCCCTTTTCCGATTATCCTGTAATTGTTATTGATGAAAGTAAAATATCCTTTGAACCTGAACGTATTATACCCTTTAATTCAGTAGGAGGTGAGGGGATGCTTAAAGCGTTTAAGCCGGATAAAGTAATCATATCAAACGGCAAGGGCATGTATGAAACGGACAGAGTATATATTGCTGTGTCTTCAGTTGATTCTAAGGATTTTTCAGCCATTTTAAATCCGGAAATAATAAATATTTGAGGTGAAATATGTTACGCAAATTAAAAAAATTATTTTTAAGACTGTTCAAAAAGCAGAAATGCTATTACATAAATGGACCTGAAACTCTTCCTCCTCCGCTTTCCAAGGAAAAAGAGCAGGCAATTATGGAGGAACTGAGAAATGGTATTGAAACCAACAGAGAGCTGCTGATTACTCATAATC
>JAIDVA010000329.1 GCA_029059925.1 Eubacterium sp.
GCGGTATTGATTTTTATAGAGAATTTTTGTCTTACATAAAGGATAATAATTGTTTGAATGCTCCCGTTCATCTGTGCCTGCAGACAAATGGTACTTTGATTACTGAAGAGTTTGCAGACTTTTTTAAGAAAAATAATTTTCTTGTTGGAGTTTCACTCGACGGAAATGAGGAGCTTAATTCATATCGTGCATATCCGGATGGCTCAAATTCCTTTAAAGATGTGATGAATGGTATCAATCTGCTCAAAAAATATGGAGTCAGTTTTAATGTGCTTTCGGTTTTAACTAAGCGTACATCACAGAATTTCCGCAGTGCATACAGATTTTTTAAAGAAAATGATTTGCGTTATCTGCAGTTTATTCCATGTTTGAGACCTATGAAAAGTGATTTTGATGCATCACTTTATATGAATCAGGATGATTACGCTGAATTTTTGAGACGTGGTTTTAATATCTATTTTAACGATTATATGCGTGGAGAATATGTCTCAATCCGTTCATTTGATAATTACATTGCACTTGCCTCAGGTAATAATGCAGAGCAATGCGGTATGAACGGCTGCTGCTCGACTCAGTTTGTTGTTGAGGGAGACGGCAGTGTTTATCCGTGTGATTTTTATTGTGTTGATGAATGGTATCTTGGAAATATTAACGAAAACTCCTTTGATGAGCTTTATCGATGTGAAAAATCGGTTCAGTTTTTAAAAGAGTCATTTAAAATCAATGATGAATGTAAAGCGTGCCAATATTTTTATATCTGCCGTGCAGGAGGCTGTAAGCGCAACAGGCAGGATATGAATTATTGTTCAGCCTATAAAGACTTTTTTGAAGGCAGTGAGTATAAAATAAAACAAATGAAGGGCAGATAAAAATGAAAAAAGCAATTTCTTTATTACTTTCGATTATTCTTATCATGTCAGCTTTTACGGCATGTACAAAAGGTGACAGTAATGATTCAGACAATAATCAGACCTCATCAGATATCGGTATTGAACAAGTTAAGTTCACAATTGATTCACACTATGAAAATATTGATGAGAGTGCAGTTCGTGCATATGAAAAGGTATGCAGTGCTGTTATTAACGGCGAAAAGGAGGTCAAGTTCAACACAAGTCTGCTTGATGATGTGCATGATTTGTTTTATACATCATTCCCTTTGTTCTCTCTTGTTGAGTCTATACAGATTTTACCTGACTCTTCCGGCATATCTTTAACCTATAAAAATCCAGATGAAGAGCATAAAACTATTGTATCAGGATTTCTTAACAAAATTAATGAAATTATGGCGCAGTGCCAATATGGGAAGGTTAGCACTGACAGATATATTTTAATATATATACATATATAACCTCTAATTTTATTCTGGACAGCAGCGTTATTACCATTTCAGATGCTTTGATTGATAATAAGGGCTATTCCGCTGTGCTGTGTTCTTTGTTCGAATATCTTGTTTTGCAAGGCGGTGGAAAGGCAAGTCATATTATTAACGTTTATTCGTCAAGTATGATTTCGCTTGTTCACTTCAAGGGTGAGTGGTATTATTTTAATCCTGCTCTTGATATAGGTGATAATCAGGGCAAATCACTCAAGGGCTTTGCAATGAACAATGAAAGAGCAGACAATATAGAAT
>JAIDVA010000033.1 GCA_029059925.1 Eubacterium sp.
AATATTATAATTAATCATGTGCTGAATTTGGTTATTGTTTATTAATTTATTTTATGTTATTATATATCCGTATAAATTTAGATATTGGAGGATTTTAATATGTTTCCTGATTACTATGATTCTATCGCTAAGGTAGCAGAGACAGATAAGGAGGTAGCTGACGCAATGGCTCTCGAGCTTAAGCGCCAGAGAGAGAATATCGAGCTTATCGCATCTGAAAACCTTGTTTCACCGCAGGTAATGGCTGCAATGGGCTCAGTGCTTACAAACAAATATGCTGAGGGTCTTCCTGCTAAGAGATATTACGGCGGCTGCCAGTATGTTGATATTGTTGAAGAGATTGCTATTAAAAGAGCTTGTGAGCTTTTCGGCTGCAACTATGCAAATGTTCAGCCACACTCAGGTGCACAGGCTAATACTGCTGTTTACCTTGCACTTCTTCAGCCGGGTGACACAGTAATGGGTATGAGCCTTGATAACGGCGGTCACCTTACGCACGGTTCACCTGCGAATATCAGCGGTAAGTACTTTAACTTCGTACCATATGGTGTTGATGATGAGGGATATATTGATCTTAAGGAATTTGCAAAGCAGGTTAATAAGGTTAAGCCTAAGCTTGTTGTTGCAGGTGCATCTGCTTATCCAAGAGAGATTGATTTCAAAACAATGGCAGATATTGCACATGCTAACGGTGCTATGTTTATGGTTGATATGGCACATATCGCAGGTCTTGTTGCTGCAGGTCTTCATCAGTCACCAATCCCATATGCTGATGTTGTAACAACTACTACTCACAAAACTCTTCGCGGTCCTCGTGGTGGTCTTATTCTCTGCAACAACGAGTATCTTGCAAGAAAGCTGAATTCAGCAGTATTCCCCGGTTCGCAGGGTGGACCTCTTATGCACGTAATTGCAGGTAAAGCAGTATGCTTCGGCGAGGCTCTCAAGCCTGAGTTCAAGGAATATCAGCAGAGAGTTATTGATAATGCCAAGGCACTTGCAGACGGTCTTACCAAGAGAGGTCTTAACCTCGTTTCAGGCGGTACAGATAATCACCTTTGTCTTCTTGATCTTCGCGGTACAGATGTTACAGGTAAAGAGCTTGAGCACAGACTTGATGAGGTACACATCACACTGAACAAAAACACTGTTCCTAACGAGCCTCTTTCACCATTCGTTACATCAGGTGTTCGTATCGGTACTCCTGCCGCTACAACAAGAGGTCTGAATACAGAGGATATGGATAAGATTGCTGAGTATATCTCATACGCAGTAGCTGACTTTGATAATAAGAAGGAAGAAATTCTTGAGGGTGTTGCAGCAATTTGTGCTAAATATCCTCTTTACGAGTAAGTTATGAAAGTATTATTATTTTCGATATTAAAATTAGGCTTAAAGGTGCTTTATGCACCTTTAAAGCTATTTAAGACCAAAAACAGAATTGTTTATCTTTCACGCCAGAGTAATGACAAAAGCCTTGATATGCAGCTGCTCGAAAAAGCAGTGCAGGACGAGCTTCCCGATATTGAACAGGTTTTCCGTCTGAGAATGATACCTGATGGTATGGGTGCTAAAATTAAATACTGTGTTGATGTCATAGGTGATATGTATTATCTTGCGACCTCAAGGGTTGCCATACTTGATACGTATTCAATTACTGTATCCTGCCTGAACCACAAAAAGGATTTAAAGGTTATTCAGATGTGGCATGCGCTCGGTGCTGTTAAAAAATTCGGTCTGCAGAGTGTCGGTACAAAAGAGGGCAGGGATGAAAAAGTCAGCAATGCAATGTGTATGCACAAAAATTATGATTATGTGCTTGCACCAAGTAAGGCAACTGCCAGATTTTATATGGAGGCTATTGGCTGCGGTGCGTAAAAAATGAAAGTCTGTTGATTGCCAAGAGTTGACGCGATGCTCAAAAAAGATGGTGG
>JAIDVA010000330.1 GCA_029059925.1 Eubacterium sp.
TTAAAAATATACTGCGCGTTATTATTAAACGTCAATGTTTTTGCATCAGAAAAATTACTCTTTGTTGCATACTGTACAGGTCTCAACTATCTTTCCCTCTGCTGTTTGTGTTGCAGGGGTAAGGGATTTAGAAATCGTATGAGCCTTTACATAGTCTGTATTATATGTATTACCGCAGTTTTTGCAGGTATGAATTGTATAGCCTTCATCAAAACAGGTTGCATCAATTTTTTCTGCCGTATAGCTGTGATAGCAGTCAAGGCGCTTTACAAGCACATCCGCATCAAACAGCACATTTTCATCATACTTATTATCTTCACCGCCAAGATACTGCCACATATCTGCATAGATATTTGTGCTTCCTACCTGAATCGGCTTCGAAAAATCGGGAGAGTTCACCCAATACGCATACCAGAGCTTATAATCCTTTGCCTTTATTGTATTTACATCGATATAGTTTGTAAGCCAGTTAAGATTTGCATAAACCATAGGGGTATAGCCTGCTGCTTTAATTGTATCGCAGAAAATTGTCATCTGCTTAGTTATTTGTGACTTGCCGCATTGTGCCATTTTATCTTCTTCAAGGTCATATGCCACAGGAAGTGTAAAATAATCTGCATACTTTGTGAACCTTTCATCAGACAGGGTGTCAATCACAAAGTTTGCCTCAATCTGTGCCTCTTCGAGAGAATAAGCATAACTGTAAAGGTATACACCAAAATCCATTTTAGCCTTATATGCTTTCTCTACATTCTCCCAGAATTTCTTATCAAGATGATTATAGTAGCCAAGTCTTATCATAACAAAATCTTTACCTTCCTCCTTGGCATCGGTAAAGCTGACTACACCATTTTGCTCGGAAAAATCATAACCGAAAATCGGATTACCTGCATAGGCGGACAAATCAACACCTACAGTGATACTTGCAAGCATAACAAATGCAAGCACCATACTCAAAAGTTTTTTCAAATCTATTACTCCTTTATAATTTATTTAGTAGTATTTTTCCTACTTTTTCTTACTTGTCAATACTAAGAGAGAAAATATGCTACTATTTAACTGAGGTGATACCATATGAAACCGCTAAAAGAAAAGATAAGTATAACGATTGACGGCGACCTGCTGGCTGTAATCAAAGAGCTTGCTGAACAGGATGACCGTTCACTTTCACAGTATATCAATCTTGTATTAAAAAAGCATATTGAAACAATATATGATAGATTTTAAATCTGTCATTTTTTATTATAAATAAATTACTGCTGATAATTGTGTCGATTCGATGCAATGAAAATATTTTAATTTATACAACTAAATCCCAAAATAAAATTCGGTCTATTGTTACCAACCAAGTGCAGTTTACAACAATAGACCAAATTTGTCAAGTATATTTTATTTTTTCAACAAGACAGACCGCATGAGCAGCTATACCCTCTTTAGCACCTGTAAAGCCTAAGCCCTCTTCGGTGGTAGCCTTAACCGATACACAATCCATATCAATATCACAGGCTGATGCAATATTTTTTCTCATATCCAAAATATGAGGTGCCATTTTAGGAGATTGGGCAAGTATGGTTGAATCGATATTAACTACACCATATCCCTTTTCCTTAACCTGTCGAATAACTTCTTCGAGCAGCTTAAGACTGTCTGCCCCCTTCCATTGGTCATCTGTATCAGGAAAAAGATGACCGATATCACCCATTGCACACGCACCGAGTATCGCATCGGAAATAGCATGAAGCAGAACATCGGCGTCACTGTGTCCCAAAAGACCAAGCGGACTTGGAATATCCACACCGCCTATAATACATTTTCTGCCCGCAACAAGCTTGTGGACATCATAACCGTGACCTATTTTCATCACGCTTCACCCCGCATCTTTAATATACTCTGCGCCAGAGGTATATCCTCCGGCGTTGTTATTTTTATATTACCATAATCACCGATAACAGCAAACACCGGCTTGCCGTAGTTTTCAACAAGCTGGCAGTCATCGGTAAAGTCCTTGCTCTGTGCCTTTGCAAGCTCAACAGCTTTTAAATACACATCAAAATGAAAAATCTGAGGTGTCCTGATAGAAATAAGTGTTGATCTATCGGGCGTATCCACAATCTGATTATTTTTATCAACAACCTTGATTGTATCCTTGACAGGAACGCCGGCTGCTGCTGCACCGTTTGTCTCAGCAGATTTAATAGTATCCACAATTTCTTTTTCGGTTATAAGCGGTCTTGCTCCATCGTGAATAATAAGCAAATCACATTTGTCAATGGTTTTTACGGCATTCATAACGCTCTGCTGTCTGGTATTACCGCCAAAGCAATAGGAAATGTTATCATATCCCGCTAAAACACACTTGAAATTTTCAAGGTCACATGCACGGCAGACAACTATGATTTCATCAATCAGATTTATTTTTGAAAAAGCGGCAACTGTTCTTTCAATCACTGTTTTACCATTCAAATCAAGCAAAAGCTTGCTTTTTTCACTTTTCATTCTTGTGCCGCTGCCCGCACCTAAAATAATTGCTGCATTACTCATTTTTCAGACTCTCCACCTCTTCCATAGTAGGCGTTGCAAATTCGGTTTTATAAGGATCATAAATTACAAAGCCCGGCTTTGCACCATTAGGCTTTTTAATATTTTTAACGAGCGTATAATCAACAGCAACATTTGATGATTCGCGAGCCTTGCTGAAATAAGCGGCAATGACTGCACAATCGTGTATTGCCTCATCTGTAATCTGTGAACCAGAGGTTTCACAAATTACGTGACTGCCTGCACTGTCCTGAACATGGAACCACGTATCATAATTCTTTGCTGTTTTCAGTGTCAGCTTATCATTCATAAGATTATTCCTACCGACAAGGATATTGAAGCCATCTCTTGTTTTAAAGCGCATAGGCTTTAAAGCCTTCTGATTTTTCTTTTTATCATTCGTCTTTTTAATATATCCCTGAGCAGAAAGCTCTGATTTGATTTCAGTAATTTCACTGTCGGTTTCTGCACGTGAAAGCGCATCAAGCACGGTTTCAAAATAGGCAGCCTCTGCATTTGCATCGGCAATAAACTGCGAAAGCTTATCCTCAGCCACCTGCTTTTTTCGATATTCCTTATAATACTTCTGTGCATTCTGTGCAGGGGTCAGCATTACATCAGCAGGAATACGAACAGGCTTGTTTTCATC
>JAIDVA010000331.1 GCA_029059925.1 Eubacterium sp.
GCGCTTAGTTGAAACCGACAGGAAGTTCCAGCTGCTTTTGGTTGGCGATGGTGCTGAAAGTAATAATCTAAGAAGACTTAGTAAAGAACTTAAAATTGACGATAAAGTAACCTTCCTCGGCCAAGTACAATACACCAAAATGAAAGAGGTATATTCAATCAGTGACTTTTTCGTTTTCCCAAGTCTGAGAGAGACAACCGGAACGGTTTTATTTGAGGCAATGAGCAACGGCTTGCCTGTTCTTACTTTTAACCAGAATGGTGCAGATTTGCTGATTGACGAAAACTGCGGAATAAAGGTTAATATCAATCAGAATCTTGATGATGTAAAAAAGGATTTTGCAAAAGGTATTAAAACACTCATTGAAAATGATGAGCAGCGCTGCAGCTTAGGCAAAGCAGCATATGAAAAAATATTAAATGAATACACTTGGGAAAGCAAGTGCGAAACATTTGAAAGTAAGTTTTTAAAGGATATAAAATGAGCAAAACGATTTTCTTCATAACAAATGAGCTGTCAGGCGGCGGCGCTGAACGTGTAATGAGCAATCTGGCAAACTATTTAATCAAAAGGGATTACAACATAAAATTTATACTTTTAAATGGTAATGAAATCGTTTATCCCCTTGATAAAGCGATTGAAATCATCATCAGACCTGATGTTCAGGCAAGAGATACACTTGCACAGATTCAATTCATTCGCAAATATATGAAGAAAAATAAAAATGCACTTTTTGTATCCTTCTTTACGCACCAGAATCTTTATACAATACTCGCCTCTATCGCAACCAAAGCTAAAGTGCTTGTATCGGAAAGAAATGACCCGGCAAATACATTTACACGCAAATTGCAGAACATAGGCGATTTTTCAAGAAAAATATTATATAAAAACAAGCATTGCAAAAAAATAGTCTTTCAGACACAGGGCGCTTCCGATTATTTTGAAGAACGGATTGCAAAAAAAGGTGTTGTCATTGCAAATCCTTTAAAGAACGGTCTGCCGCATCCCTATACAGGTCAGCGAAAAAAAACAGTTGTTGCCGTCGGCAGAATCAGTCCGCAAAAAAATTACAGGCTTTTGTTTGATGCCTTTGCAAAATTTTCCGAACTACGACCCGATTATACTGTCTATATTTACGGAAACGGTGCATCAAAGGATGCTGTAAAAAAATATATTGCAAAGCTTAATTTAACCGACAAGGTTGAGCTCTGCGGCTTTTGTAAAAATGTTCATGAAAGAATACTCGATGCAGGTATGTATGTTATGTCTTCGGATTTTGAGGGCCTTTCAAACGCAATGCTTGAAGCACTTGCAATAGGTCTGCCTGTCATTTCAACAGATCATCCGCCCGGTGGTGCAAGAGCATACATAACAAGCTATGAAAACGGTATTTTAACTCCGGTACGTGACGTTGATGCAATGACAAGAGCAATGTGCTATATGGCAGAAAACACTGAAAAAGCACAGGAAATGGGACAGAAAGCAGCATTGGTGCGTGAAGCGCTTTCGGAAGATACCATCTGTAAAAAATGGCAGACTGTATTTGATGATATATTAAAGTAATCAGAGGTATAGAAATGCAGAAATTTAACAAAATGAATCCTGAAAAAAAATATTTTATAACAGGAGCGGCCGGCTTTATCGGCTTTCACCTTTCAAAAAAGCTGCTTGAGCAGGGTGCACAAATCGTAGGCATTGACAATATGAATGACTACTATGATGTTAAGCTTAAAGAAGCCCGACTTGAAATATTGAATACCTTTGAGAAATTCACCTTTATAAAGGGCAGCATTTCCGATAAAGAGCTTATCACTGATACTTTTAAAAAGCATCAGCCTGATATTGTTGTAAACCTTGCAGCACAGGCAGGTGTAAGATATTCCATAACAAATCCTGACGCTTATATTGATTCAAACATCATAGGCTTTTTTAATATTCTTGAGGCATGCAGGTATAATCCTGTAGAGCATCTTCTTTATGCGTCGTCATCATCCGTTTACGGAATGCAGCAAAAAACACCGTTTTCCGTAACAGACGATGTATCACACCCAATCAGCCTTTACGCTGCTACCAAAAAGTCGAATGAGCTTATGGCATTTACATATTCGCATCTTTATAATATACCTACAACAGGTCTTCGCTTTTTTACCGTTTACGGTCCGTTCGGAAGACCGGATATGGCATATTTCGGCTTCACAAACAAAATGATTAAGGGCGAAACCATACAGATATTCAATAACGGCGATATGAAAAGGGATTTCACCTATATTGACGATATTGTGCAGGGTGTTGAAAATATGCTTTGCAACCCGCCGCAGGGCAATGACCCTGCAAAGGTTTACAATATCGGCAACAATGAGCCTGAAGATCTTATGACCTATATTGAAACACTTGAAAAAGCACTTATTAGCGAAGGCGTTATTACCGAGCCTGCAAAAAAAGAATTTTTGCCTATGCAGCCCGGTGATGTTTACCAGACCTATGCCGATGTAACAGAGCTTATGAATGATTTTGATTTTAAACCGAACACCTCTATTGAAAAGGGACTCGGTGAATTTGCCAAATGGTATAAGTCCTTTTATATGCAGGGAGGCAAAAATTAATGAAAATAGCAGTTGCAGGCACAGGATATGTAGGACTTTCAATCTCCGTTTTGCTGTCACAAAAAAATGAGGTAACCGCTGTTGATATCATTCAGGAAAAGGTTGATATGATCAATAACGGCATATCCCCTATTGTTGACAATGAAATTGAACACTATTTAAGAAATAAAAAATTAAATCTAAAGGCAACAACTGATGCCCAAAACGCATATAAGGATGCTGATTTTGTTGTTATTTCAACACCTACAAACTATGATCCCAAGCTCAATTTTTTTGATACATCATCTGTTGAAGCTGTAATCAAGCTTGTTATGAAAGTAAATCCAAATGCTGTTATGGTTATCAAATCAACGGTTCCTGTCGGATATACAGAAAGCATCAAGAAAAAATACAGCTGTGGCAAAATCATGTTTTCGCCCGAGTTCCTGCGTGAAGGACATGCTTTATATGACAACCTTTACCCATCAAGAATTATTGTCGGTGCTGATAATAATTTAAAGAATGAAGCACAGATATTCGCCAAATTACTTGAAGAAAATGCGATGAAAGAAGATGTTCCCGTTCTGTTTACAAAACCGACAGAGGCCGAGGCAGTCAAGCTGTTTGCAAATACATATCTTGCATTGCGTGTAGCATATTTTAATGAGCTTGATACATATGCAGAGCTCCGAGGACTCGATACAAAACAGATTATTGAGGGGGTTTGCCTGGATCCGAGAATCGGCGATCATTACAACAACCCAAGTTTTGGTTACGGCGGATACTGTCTGCCAAAGGACACAAAACAACTGCGTGCAAATTTTGCAGATGTACCAAGCAATCTGATTGGTGCAATTGTTGATGCTAATACTACAAGAAAGGATTTTATAGCAGACAGAATTATTGAGCAAAATCCGAAAATTGTAGGAATTTATCGTCTGACAATGAAATCAAATTCCGATAATTTCCGTCAATCCTCAATTCAGGGCGTAATGAAAAGAATCAAGGCAAAGGGCATTGAGGTTGTTGTTTATGAGCCTGCGCTCAAGGATGAACGTTTTTTCAACAGCCGTGTAATACGTAATTTAGATGAATTTAAAAAAATGTCCGATATAATTGTTGCAAATCGTTTTAACAGCGAACTTGAGGATATTAAAGATAAAATTTACACAAGAGATTTATTTTTCAGAGACTAAGTGAGAATACAATGAATATTTTTAAAAAGGGATTTATGTTTTTATCAAACCGAGGATTTTTTGACAGTATGTCAGACGAAAAATACCTCAGGCTTCGCTATAAGTGTATTTTGGGTAAAAAGCTGAATCTTGAAAATCCGATTACATATAATGAAAAGCTGCAATGGCTTAAGCTCTATGACAGAAAATCCGAATATACCAAAATGGTGGACAAATATGAGGTCAAAAAATATGTATCAGATATAATCGGTGATGAATACATCATTCCAACGCTTGGAGTATGGGAGCATGCAGAGGATATTGACTTTGATGCTTTGCCAAACGAGTTTGTGTTAAAATGCACCCATGATTCAGGCGGAATTGTAATCTGTAATGATAAATCACAGCTTGACATTCAAAATACAAAAGCAACATTAAATCATTTTTTAAACAGAAATTTTTACAGCCTTCACAGAGAATGGCCCTATAAAAATGTAAAGCCACGAATTATCGCAGAAAAATATATGGTTGACGAATCGGGATATGAGCTCAAGGATTACAAATTTTTCTGTTTTGACGGCAAGGTTCAGGCAATGTTTATTGCAACTGACAGAAATGAAAAAACAGAAACCTGCTTTGATTTTTTCGACAGAAATTTCAACCATATGCCTGTTATAAACGGGCATCCAAATACCAAAAAAGAATTAAAGAAACCACAGGGCTTTGAAAAAATGATTGAGCTTGCTGAAAAGCTCAGTATTGGTATTCCGCAGGTACGTATTGATTTTTACGATATCAACGGAAAAGTATATTTCGGTGAAATGACATTTTTCCACTGGAGCGGACTGAAAAAATTTGAACCCGAAAAGTATGATAAAATTTTCGGAGATTGGATAACACTTCCAAATAAGACTGTTCAGGAGTAATATATGGAGAACTCTATACCCACAACTAAATACAGCAATGTGCGTCCTGACTGGGCATTCTTTCTCTACTTTGCAGGAATGTTTTGTCTGTTCACACATACATATATACAGCTGTTTCTACAAATATTTATAATAGCATACTCTGTAATAAAAAGAGTAGATGTTACAGGAAGTACGTTCAGAATAAAGACAAATGCCCTAAAAAATATCGGCTTCTTTATTTTATGGTTTGGATTACTGACGTTGCTTTTTTTCCTGTCAACTAAATTCTGGGCATACAGTCACCTTGCAGGTTCAAGAACAATGATTGGTTTAATAAAGTCCTCTGCGGTAGGTATTGCAATGTTTTTGTACATTGATTCTGCAAATAAAGCATTATCCGTAATGCAGTCTCTTGCTTATGCAACATTAATTATGGGTATAGCAGCACTGATTACCACACCGACATCACAGTACTTCCAGGCCGGAGATGACGGATTTGGTGTAGCCTTAGGTCAGCAGCGAAACGGAATCGGTGCTATTGCTGCCGGTATGTCTGTAGTAAGTGTATATCTGAGACGGTACACCGATTTCAGATACGGCAATTATATGTCCGTCTTCTTCGTATTACTTACTATTATTACAGGCTCAAGAGGCTCAATTGTTCAGCTTTTAATTCTTTTTGTGCTTATTGTTATCATTGATAAGGATTTATTCAGAATGATGACGAAATTAATTATTTTTGTCATTGCAGCAGTAATAATCATACTAATGTTCAGAAATATACCGATTTTATATGAAAATATATGGCTGAGATTTGAAGATATGTTTGCTACCCTCACCGGCGAAAGAATAGAAGATGCCAGCACAAAGGGACGTGAATTCTATAAGGAAATCGCCTTCAATATGTTCCTCGAAAAGCCATTTCTTGGCTGGGGTCTTGACGGCTTTACCTGCTATCTCAGAGATAATCCATACTATAAAGGCTATTATATTGAAGCGGTTTACAGCCACTGTAATTTCTCAGAGCTTATGGCAAACCTTGGCATAGCAGGATTGCTTGTATGGTATATTCCTACATTCTCCATTTTGATTAAAAGCTTTAAATACAGAAAATATCATCCGTTGATGAAGATTATGTTTTTCTATCTTCTTTCTATGGTAATACTTGACTATGCAAGAATTCCGTGGTCAGCGCACCCATCATTATATCAATATTATATTTCTTTTTTAACTATTATCTTTTTGACGAATGAGGCAAAAAAGAACAAAGCACAGCAAACTGCTGTAAGCTGAGCAGACTGTGCCTATACTGAATTTCGGGAGTGTTATTATGCGCATCCGGATACAAAAAATAAAGGTTTATTCAAATGAGAAGTAAAAAAGCACTGTACAATATGATTGCATCTATCAGCTATGAGGTTATTGCTGTTATTTGCGGACTTATTCTGCCAAGACTGATTCTAAGTCGTTTCGGTTCAAACTATAACGGCATTACATCCTCCATAACACAGTTTTTATCCTGTGTTGCTTTGCTTAAGGGTGGAGTAGATGCAGTCACAAGGGCCGCTTTGTATAAGCCCCTGGCTGATAAAAACACCAATGACATCAGCGCAATTGTGAATGCCACTTCAAAATTTATGAGGAAAATTGCACTTATCTTTTTAGGTGCACTTTTCATTTTTGCTGCTGTATATCCGCTGCTTGTGAAGGAAGAATTTGAATGGCTGTTTTCCTTTACGCTTGTACTCATTCTCGGAATAAGCACCTTTACGGAATACTTTTTCGGTATGGCATTCAGCCGTCTTTTAGAAGCAGACCAAAAACAATATATTATTACAATAACAAGAATCTTTTCAACGCTTTTAAATACGGTTTTAGCAGCAATTCTGATTAAGTCAGGCTTTGGAATCCATGCGGTTAAGCTTGTCAGTGCCTTTGCCTTTTCTCTCAATCCTATAATAATCTGCACCTATGTTAAGAAAAAGTATCATATCAACAAAAAAATAAAACCTAACAATACGGCTATATCTCAGCGCTGGGATGCCTTTGCGCAGTCAGTAGCCTTTTTTGTTCATAACAACACTGACATTATCCTGCTGACCTTTTTTACGAATACAAAAAATATTTCTGTATATACCGTATACAACTATGTCATATTAAATATCAGAAATGTTGTTGTAACCTTCATAACAAGCTTTGGTTCTGCATTTGGAGATATGCTTGCCAAGGGCGAAAAAGAACTGATTAAGGCAAATCTTAGAATATATGAGCTCATCATCTTCGGTTCAACCTCCGTAATTTATACAACTACGGGCATTATGATTGTGCCGTTTGCACTTTTATACACATCAGGTGTAAATGACGTCAGCTATGACAGACCGATTTTTGCACTTATTATTACAATAGCCGGTGCATTCAGCTGCTTCAGAATACCATATCAAACAATTGTCGAGGCTGCCGGCCATTTTAAACAAACCCGAAATGGCGCTATCATTGAAGCCGGACTGAATATCATCATATCATTAATCTTAATTTCTAAATTCGGCTTGATAGGTGTTGCAATCGGAACGCTTGCTGCAACTGTTTTCCGTTCCATGCAATATGCAATATACCTGTCAAAGCATATTGTGAAAAGGAATATAATGATATTTATATTCCATATCATACTTAATGCTGTTATTGCTCTTTCAACCTATGCTTTATCAGAATATCTGTTTACATTTGATATAGCAAATTGGGGCTGGTGGGTTCTTAAGGCTGTTTTGGTCGCTGTTACCTCGGCACTTATTTCATTAATACTTCATTTCATCTTTTATCGAAAAGATATTATTGCATTAATAAGCAAAATTACAGCCTTATTGAAAAATAAATTTAAAAGATAACTTGCTGTCTTTCAGATGTATGGTAAACAAATATGCACAAAATTTTTAAAACGCTATTGCGTGATGTGGAAATATTTTTTGAAGAATATTTTATTGTACCTTTTTCAATTGCAATTTTCCTGACACTTATCGTTTTTCTTATTTTACACATACATAAAAAAAGAAAAACAATCGGTCGGCTTATAACAATACCTCTTGCTGCCTTTTATTTTTCTGAGCTTTTTTATACAACATTGCTTTGCAGAATAGGCACAAAAACAGATGCTTTGGCAAACGTCTTTGGTGAATGGTCAATATATGACGGCGAGACAAGTATGTATATCAATCCTAAGCCAATACTTAACATTATACTGTTTTTACCCATAAGTATCGCTGTATTCTGCTTTACAAAGCAGGTATTCGATAAAACATATTCCGATAAAAAAATATTGATTTATACTGGACTGTTTTCGTTTTCAGTATCTCTTTTTATAGAGCTTATTCAGTTGATATTCAGTATAGGAACATTCCAAATATCAGATTTGGTATATAATACCGTTGGAGGTATTATAGGAGCTGTAATCTATATCGGATTAAATAAAATATTAATACACATAAAAAAGGCACGAAAATAAAGGCAGGTGTTCTCCACTAAGAACACCTGCCTAATTTGTGTCTTTTTATATAACTCTGATATTAAATATCTAAACGATACTCATAATTCGTCCATTCGTGCTCAACAAAATTGCGCACTCTCAAAACAAGCTCGTTATCATATACCTCAACCTGATAACCCATACCTGTATCCTGAACATCGGCACCTCCGTCATCATTTTCGGAACCGAAGGACGGTATATTGATATATGTAATATTTCCAGTCTCACTTAAACCATAGCCATTTTCAAATATTCCCATATGTAAGTGACCTGTAAAAAAGAAAATACGGTTATCATATTTTGTAAGCATATTATAAAGCTCTTCGCTCTGCTCACCGACATGCCCTTCCTGCCATACATCAGCAAAAACATCATTAAGCGGCCAGTGACTGAAAAGGAATACGGGTTTTCCGCTTTGTGAGGCTGCCTCAAGCTCATGATCAAGCCACGCAAACTGTTCGGGTGAAATGTACTGTGCAATTCCTGCATCGGTATCTGATGAAAGGATTATAAAATGATATCCGTCAATAATCTGACTGTGATAAAGATTGTCAATCTTGTGCTCAAGAAAGGCATTATTAAAGCTGATAAAACGCTCCTTAAGCTTATCATAATCACCCATATTATGACTTCCCGGGCATATATCGTGATTACCAACAGCCATAAGTACATTTTCTATCGTATTATACTTATTCATAAGGCCATAGAGCATACTCATTTCTGCCACCTGACCGTTCATTGTATTATCACCGCACATAATAAGTGCACGGCTTTGGGCATCAGCAGATGATAAATCCAAAAACAACTCACCGTAATTTTTATGCTTCTGCGAATTGTTACCCTCTAAATGACCATCCGAAATAACAGTAAAATTCATTTTCAGGTTATCCTTATCAAGCGGTGCATAAGCTGTAATATCGCCTGATGCTGAAAAAATGAATACTGCTAAAATTGATGAAAAAACTTTAATAAACCAATTCATAAAACTTCCCCCTCTTTATTACCAATAACCTAATACATGCTGCATTACAAGGCTTACAGCCGTAATACATACCCAGCAGCAAAAACCCATTGCAATCGGCTTTCCGCCTTTTTTAACAAGGGTGACAATATTTGTATTTAATCCGATTGCGCACATAGCCATCGAAATAAAGAACTTTGCAAGCCACTTAGCACCCTTGACAAAATAATCATTATAAACAGCTGTAAAGCCGCTTTCAGGCAGCACTGCAACAAGCGTTGTGATAAGCGATGCTATTACAAAATAAAGAATAAACCAAGGGAATATTTTTTTCAGCGAAACCTTTGTACCTTCACCGCCCTGCTTTTTTTCCTGCCTTGTTCTGATAAGCGCAAGGACTAAGGTAATAGGAATAATGGCAAGTGTACGTGTAAGCTTAACGGTAGTAGCCTGTGCAAGCACCATACCCTCTGTACCCTTCATACTATCCCAGGCAGATGCAGCAGCAGTAACAGAAGAAGTATCATTAACAGCCGTACCGGCAAAGAGTGCAAAACCGTCATTGGTAAGACCGATTGCATTGCCGAATGTAGGGAATATCAGTGCCGCAATAACATTGAAGAGGAAGATAACTGAAATTGACTGTGCAATTTCCTCATCATCTGCATCAATAACGGGCGCTGTTGCAGCAATAGCAGAACCGCCGCAGATTGATGAGCCAACACCAACAAGAATTGAAACCTTTTTATCCACCTTTAAAATCTTACACATAACAAATGCAACGATTAGTGAAACTGCAATGGTTGAAATTATAACCGGCAGACTTTTGCCGCCTACAGATAGCACGGTTTTAATATTAAGCGTAAAACCAAGAATAATTACTGCCCACTGCAAAATCTTTTTAGAAGTAAAAGTAATACCTAACTTCACCCTGTCATCTGATGCAAAATTACCAAATATTGCAGTGATAACCATACCAAAAACAATTGCAAATACAGGTGCACCGATAACCTCAAGTGAAAAACCGCCTATACTAAGTCCTGCAAGAAAGGTTGATATTCCTGCAACTATAATACAGGTTAAAATACCTATACCGTTCTTCTTTATAAAATTCATTTTAACTCCACAATTAAATATTCTTTTATCATTTCAAAATTCTGCGATTTTAAAATTGCCAGCAAATCATCATTGTTTTTTATCTGCGTATTCGTAATTATTCCGCCTCGTGCAAGATTTTTCTGAACATGAAAATCCGAGCCGGATACCATAAGCTTGTTATTTTCCTTCGCCCATTCATAAGCTTTATCATTCTGCGATTTAGGTGTTTTGCCATTATAAATCTCAACACCGTCAATATAATCCGGATTGCATCGTGTACGAAAAGGTCTGAAGGGATGCGCCTCATAAACTAAAAAACCATTTTCTTTGCACAGCTTTTTGACCCTTTTCTCCCACACATTCATAAGATTGCCTGCGTTATATAAAAACTCCTCAGTTACACCGTAAATAAGATAGTCATTTGCTGTAAAATAATGACGCAGTTCCATTCCTAAAAGAACAGTGAAATCCTCACCTGCCGCCTTTTTCATTCGCCTATAGCCCTCAAGGTAGAAATCAATCTGCTTTTCAGGGCACCAATTAGGCTTGAAAGTTAAAGGACTATAGTGGTCAGTAACCACAATACCGCTGTAGCCCTTGCCTTTATAAAGTTTTACAATTTCTTCAGGCTCCACTCTGCCGCATTGTGATACACAGCCGGTATGGCAGTGAAGCTCATACTTAAATTTCATATTCATCATACTTATAAAGATACCACATTATGTTAATTTTATCAACTTTATAATAAATTTTTTTGTATTGTATTGACATTTATTTTATATGGAATTACTATTAATATATAAATATTTTATGCTTTTATGACCAAATTAAAAGCCATGCAAACGGAGAAAATGAATGAAAGAATCAAAATTACCTGATTTATTAAAAAACATATTTTACATTATACTGTTATTCGGATTATCCGCAATCTTACTGCTCACAAAAATTTACTGTGATGAAATTTTACAGCCGTTTGCATATTTTGTAATCGGAGGAGCAATAGCAATAATGAACGGCTTTGCCTTTATTGCAATAAAAAAAGAAAATTCTTTTTATGCAATAGCAAATCTGTTGTGCACAGCACTTTGGGTTTATCCGCTTTACAAAAAGATGCAGGAAGCCTTATCAGGTAATTCAGAAATATGGGTATACATTCTCGCATATATTCTATTTTTACCTGCTGTTGCAAGCTGCATAACAGAACTAATCAGCTGCTGTGTCAAGCAAGAGCAAACAAAAAAAGCCGCAGCTGCAAAAAAGGCTTTGTCAATAATTACCATTATTGTAACAGCAGCTGCTGTTGTACTTGCCGTTCTGTCAGCAGTTAAGCTCAATAATCAGCTACCAAAGGAAATTGAGAACAAAAAAGAGGCTTATTCAAACGCTGCAGAGCTTGCAAATAATATTGCAAATGATTATAAAAACTCGGATTTAATTATCGAGGAAGTGCTTGACAAATATCAGCTGACTTATGATAATTCTGAGCAAAATTATTATATCATTGAGGAATGTAACAATATTCATATAACAATTGATACTGCAACCGAAGAGGGTAAAAATGTGATTACTGTATCCTCTGACGCAATAAGCTGGGGTATACCAAAGCTGTTTGAAGCAAACCTTTACGAATCTCAAATCGAGCAAATTCCGCTTAAATAGAAATCTGCCGCTAAATAAACAACAAGGCTACCTTTAATAAGGCAGCCTTGTTGTTTATTAAATCTATTGTTTAAAACAAACCTAATATATCGTCTATTTCATATTTTGATGCAAGAGCTCTTATACCCAGCTCCACCTCATCCCTGCTGAAATCATGCTGCTCTAAAAACTCATCTTCCTTATCATTCAGATATGAATAAAACAATATACCGGCCTTCAAATCAAGCATATTCTCTGATAACAGCCGATATAATTCATTTTCGGCATGATTTATATCACCATCGTCAATCATATCGGTAAGTATTATAAGATTATTTCTTGCATCATAATCCTCGATTAACTCCGCTGTAGGTGAATCCGTATCAATATCAAACAAAAGCTTCAGCAGTGCACCTATCATAGACTTTATGATTCGCATTATATAGTCCTGCTCAAACATTATATACCATCCTTATAAAATTCAATAGGAGGGCCGTTCAGCCCTCCTGATTATAACATGATTACATTAAATCTGCAATTGTATCTGAAAACTCTGTCGGATTATCAAGATCAAGACCTGCAATCAGTCTTGCAGATGCGTATAACAGCTTGGTATATTTAACAACTGTCTCATCATCAGCATTTGCAAGCTTTTCAGCAACAGGATGATTTGAGTTAATCTCAAGCACAAGCTGAGCCTTAACACCCTGATTTGCACCGGGCATTGAATTGAGCACCTTTTCCATTTCAAGTGAAACATAGCCCTCAGCAGTAAGGCTGACAGGGTGAGAGCCGAGCTTATTTGAAAGCTTAACAGCTGTAACCTGTCCGTCAAGCGCCTCCTTCATTTTTTCAAGAAGATTCTTTGACTCTTCATTCTTTTTATTAATCGCCTCTTTTTCCGCCTCAGTGCTTAAATCAAGGTCATCCTTGCAGATGTTTGCAAAATGCTTGCCATCGTATTCCATAAGCATCTGAATTGCAAACTCGTCAACCTCGTCAGTGAAATAGAGCACCTCATAGCCCTTTTCCTTGACTGCATCAATCTGAGGAAGAAGTGAAATCTTGTCTGCATTTTCGCCGCAGGCATAATAGATTGACTCTTGTGAATCAGCCATTCTGCCTACATATTCCTTGAGTGTGGTATAGCCGTCACCGTTTGATGATTCAAAAAGAAGCAAGTCTTTAAGACCATCCTTTTCCATACCGTAATTTGCATATACACCGTACTTAAGCTGCAAGCCGAATGCTTTGAAGAAGTTTTCATATTTTTCACGGTCGTTCTTCAGCATTTTATTCAGCTCATTCTTTATTTTCTTATCAATTGCCTTAGCAATTATCTTAAGCTGATGATCGTGCTGGAGCATTTCACGGCTGATGTTAAGGCTTAAATCAGCACTGTCAACAAGACCCTTTACAAAGCTGAAATAATCAGGCAGAAGGTCTGCACACTTATCCATAATAAGCACACCGTTTGAATAAAGCTGCAAGCCCTTTTCGTATTCCTTTGAATAGAAATCATAAGGCGGATTCTCGGGTATGAACATCAGCGCATCAAAGGTTGCCTGACCTTCTGTTTTTGAATGAATAACAGCAAGCGGAGCTGTGTAATCCATAAACTTACTCTTATAGAATTCGTCATAATCCTCTGCCTTGATTTCACTTTTTGATTTTCTCCAGATAGGCACCATGGAGTTAAGTGTATCCACGCTTAGCTCTGTGATATATTCGCCCTCCTTTTCGGGATCAGGAACCTGATGGCTCATTTCCATAACAATAGGATAGCGGATATAATCGCTGTATTTCTTTACAAGCTCGTCAAGCTTATACTGCTCAAGATACTGGCTGTAATTCTCGTTTTCATTATCCTCTTTGATATAGAGCGTGATTACAGTACCTGCATCTTCCTTTTCACATTCTTCAATCGTATAGCCGTCAGCACCGGTTGAAACCCATTTGTGTGCAATATCCTCGCCAAATGCCTTTGACACAACCTCTACCTTATCGGCAACCATAAATGAAGAATAAAAGCCAACACCAAACTGCCCGATAACAGAAATATCCTGTGCATTCTCGTTATCGGCATTTTCTTTTTTGAAGTTGAGTGAACCGCTCTTTGCAATAGTGCCGAGGTTATTTTCAAGCTCCTCGGCAGTCATACCGATACCGTTATCTGTTAATGTAAGGATTCTGTTTTCCTTATCAACATCAAGCTGAATTTTAAAGTCATCTCTTGAAAGTGCAACTGCATTATCCGTAAGAGATTTGAAATAAAGCTTATCAATCGCGTCAGATGCATTTGAGATAAGCTCTCTGAGGAATATTTCCTTATGTGTATAAATTGAATTAATCATCATATCGAGGAGCTTTTTAGACTCTGCTTTGAACTGTTTTTTTCTCACAATAATCATCCTTTATTTCTGTAATTAGCACTCTTACCTTTCGAGTGCTAATTTTATTATAGCCGATATTTTCCAATTGTCAATACTTTATGCACAAAAATATTTGTAGACAGTTGTACAATTATGTTTGACATTTACCATAAATTAGATTAATATCATATTATAGGGGGAAAATATTATGAAAACAGAAACTAAAACCAAATCAAAAAAGAAAACTGCGTTAAAAGTTATCGTAATCATTGTTGCGGTAATTGCTGCTCTTGCAATATTCCTTAATATTGCAGGAAATCACAAATCAAAACCCGAGCAGGTAAACAGCTATGACACTGCAAACCCATACATATTAACAAGCACAGATATTTCAGGTCACCGAAGCGGCGGAGGCATTGCCCCTGAAGAGACGCTTATGGCATTCAAAAACTGTGCCGAAAATCCTGAATTTTCAATAGACGTGTTCGAGTTCGACCTGCATATCACCAGTGACGATGTGCTTGTTCTTCTCCACGATGATACACTTGACAGAACATCCGACTGCGAAGAGGTGTTCGGCGAAAAGGATGTACGACCCGAAACAAAAACCTTTGCAGAGCTAAAAACACTCAATATGGGTGCTAAGTTTGAGAACGAGCAGGGCGAAATGCCTTATGCTGACCTTAAGGGTGACGAAGTACCGGATGAATTAAGAATTTTAAGCCTTGATGAAGTACTTGACTATCTCACATCGGCAGGCGACTATAAGTACATTATTGAAATTAAGAATGGTGAGGATCTCGGCAGAAAGGGTGTTGACATTCTTCATCAGATGCTCATTGACAGAGGGCTTATCGACCAGGTAATTTTCGGCACCTTCAAGGGTGAAA
>JAIDVA010000332.1 GCA_029059925.1 Eubacterium sp.
CAAGGGCATTCATTGATTTTGCAAAGGTGCAAAATGAACCTGTGAAGCAATAACCGATGTTCAAGAAAAATCCTCCTTTATTATTTGGTGAACTGTTTTGCCTATTAGATAGCCTGCCGACTTTTTTGAATAGCGCGATGGCAGACGCTTTCCGTCAATAAGCTTTATTCCTTTGGAATTCGCATAAAGTGTATCTACACCGCCCGGGAATGAAGCAAGGTCAATCAGGGTCACATCATCATCAAGTGCGTCAAGCTCAGGCCTTGTGAAAATAATATGCGGTACTGTATTGAATACTATATCATAATTATTTTTAACTTTAAGCTCATCAAAACCAATATGCTTTGCACCATTAAAGATTGAAAGAGCTATGCTTTCCTTACTTCTTGAACAGATTGTTACATCTGCACCCAAAGCAGTAAGCGCCTTATGCAAGGCCTGTGCAATTCTGCCATAGCCTGTAATAAGGACCTTTGAATTATAAATAGACATATTTGAATTTTCTTTATAAAGTGCTATTGCACCTTCAGAGGTTAAAAAAGCATTTTCAAGCAGGAAGGCTTTAATTTTATTATAATCAAACCCTTTATAATCACCTACACCATAGAACACAGTCTTACCCTCCAGATTATCAAACATATATTTTTTGACCGGAATGGGCAAAACAACAAAATCTGCTGATTCGGTATCATCAACATAAAAATATCCCTCATCAATCAGATACTGCTTTGCATATTCAAGTCTTTCATCTGTTAAGTATGGAATAGTAAAATATTTCAGTTTCATAAAAACACCTCATATTATAGGCAATAATCAGATTACTCTTCATCGCCTGCTCGAGATTTGTTCAAAATCTCATCCCTCTATACTATGAAATACAAAAATATTAGTTAATAACAAACTTGGTATTTATTTTTCATCAGAATGGTAGTATAATATATTAGATAAAATTTACGGAGGCTATCTCGAATGAGTATAGATAAAATATTAAAAGAAGTTAAGCGAGTTCATTTTATAGGTATCGGCGGTGCAGGAATGTGCCCGCTTGCGGAAATATTAATTTCACTCGGCTACGAGCTTTCAGGCTCAGATAACAATGATACCGAAACCTTCAGAAGAATTGAAAAGGAAGGCGCCAAAGTTTATCTGGGACAAGTTAAAGAAAATCTTACTGACGATATTGAACTTGTAATTTATACCAACGCAATACTTACAGGCAACGAAGAGCTGGAACATGCAAAAGCGCATTTCCCCTGCTATGAAAGAGCTGAGCTGCTTGGTGCTATGAGCAGAATTTTTTCAAACTGCATTGGTGTATGCGGTACACATGGCAAAACAACAACATCATCCATGATTACACAGGTTTTACTTGAAGCAGGACTTGACCCAAGTGCCGTAATCGGCGGCAAGCTTCCTGTTATAGATGCTTACGGCAGATATGGTCATAGCCAGAATTTTGTATGTGAAAGCTGTGAATTCAACAATACATTTTTAAAAATGAACCCTGATATAGCGGTAATTCTTAATATCGACGAGGATCACCTCGATTTCTTCGGCAATCTTGAAAATATAAAAAAATCATTCAGAGAATTTGCTGAAAAGACCACTAAAACCATAATCTATAATGGTGACGATGAAAACACAATTGACACGCTTAAAGGTATTACAGACAAAAAGCTTATAAGCATAGGCAAAAATGAGGGCAATGAATGGATTGCAAAAAATGTCAAAGTTCTGGGCGGCTTTAAGTCATCATATGATGTTTATCATAACGGTGAATTCACTGCAAAGGTTGAACTTTCAGTGCCCGGTGAGCATAATATTTTAAATTCACTTTGTGCTTTTGCCGCAGCATATGAAAGCGGTGCAGATATTGAGAGCATCTGCCGAGGACTCAAAGCCTTCGGCGGTGCATCAAGACGATTTGAGCTTTTAGGAGAATATAAAGGAATTACCTTTGCTGATGACTATGCACATCACCCTGCTGAGCTTAAGGTTACACTTGAGGCAGCAATGAAAATGGGTTATAAAAATGTGTGGGCCGTACATCAGCCGTTCACTTTCACAAGAACATCACTTCTGCTTGATGATTTTGCAGAGGTTTTGCAGATACCTGATAAATGTGTTGTATCTGCAATTATGGGAAGCCGTGAGGTAAATACAATCGGAATCAAGGCGAGTGATTTGGCTGATAAAATACCAAACTCCGTACAGCTCGATACCTTCGAGGAAATATGCGACTATGTACTTGCAAATGCGCAGGAGGGAGATTTGGTTATTACACTTGGCTGCGGCGATATTTACAAGGCTGCAAGAATGATGGTTAACAGATTGAAAGATTAAATTTACACTATAAGCAAAAGGCTGTCTCGTTTGAGACAGCCTTTGTTTATAAATTATTATTTATCGTAGGGGCGCACAGTGTGCGCCCGTGGGTATGGGATTATGCGGGCGAACGATATTCGCCCCTACGTTGGTGAAGATTACGTGGTTCATAGGGTGTGATGCCCACATCACACCGCGCAACGATGTTATTCCCCTGTCAGGGGAAATGTTACGCAGTGACCAAAAGGTTCACATCGTTCCCTACGATTGTTTGACCTACACTTACTAAGATAAACTATAATTTAACACTCTTATTTAAAAAACTTTTTTATTTTCTTTTCGAGCTTAATTTCATAAAGCTTTGTCAAAGCAACAAGTATTCTGTCATACATTATGAATAAAATATTCATAAGCACTGCAAAAAGGATGATCAGCCACTTGCCCTCGCCTTCTTCAAGAAAAGGTATTCCGAACACATATAAAAGCAAAAGCTGAGCAGCTGAAACAGTTATATTAAAAATCATAAGCTTTACCGTCGCTCTCAGCGGAGTTATCCTAATTTTATTCAGACTATCGTGTATAATTGGGTAAAAGCCAAAGAACATAACATACATAAGCATACATTCCTTGTCAGCCACAAGAATGAAAGATAAAACAGAGGTTGCTGCATAGGTTATCCATGCAGAGGCAGCTCCAAAGGTTCTTTTCAGCATTATGGCAAATAATCCGACAAGCATTGGCATTATATATGCTAAAACAAAAGCAATTCCTCCAAAAAACAATAAAACCACAGACAAAGCTGTTATTATACCGCACACGGCAAGACTTGCTGCTTTTTTCATTTAATCACCACTTCTATTAATGG
>JAIDVA010000333.1 GCA_029059925.1 Eubacterium sp.
ATAAGAAAACGAATCAGGGGGAAGGCATACGCCAATTCCCCCTAATAACCCCCTCTTGATGTTGTGCCGCGCGTACTTGCGCACACAGCGGACAGGCAGCGTTATCTTTTCTTTCGTAGGGGCGCACAGTGTGCGCCCGCCAACATTATTAATATAAACTATAATTTATATTACCTATTGACAAATAATAAATTAATCATATAATAGTTATTGCAGACGATTGTCTGACTAAAATATTTTCAGGGCGAGGTGCAATTCCTCACCGGCGGTTACAGTCCGCGACCCATAGAAATATGGCTGAATCGGTGAAATTCCGATACCGACGGTTAAAGTCCGGATGAGAGAAAATGTTTGGCTGATATATGTATACCAATTTGCAGGATATTAGCCTATGGTCAAAGCATTTACGCCCTGACGCTTTATGTGTCAGGGCTTCTCTTTTGCCCAAAAAGGAGAAAAAATGAAAAACAAAACAAAAACCCTAACCCTAACTGCAATGTTCTGCGCACTGGCATTTGCAATGACTGCTGTTATAAGAATACCTGTTGTACTGTTTTTAAAGTATGACCCTAAAGATATAATTATAACGCTCTGCGGTTTCATTCTCGGACCGCTTTCGGCAATAATTGTAAGTGTCATAACCTCATTAATCGAAATGGTTACAATCAGTGACACGGGTCCTATCGGCTGTGTAATGAACATCATTTCAAGCTGCTCATTTGCATTCACTGCTGCTCTTGTTTATAAAAAGAAAAAAACACTCTCCGGTGCAGCAATCGGTCTTCTTTTAGGCTGTGTTGCTATGACTGCGGTAATGCTGGTATGGAATTATTGTGTAACACCGCTTTATATGGGCTATCCGCGTGAGGCTGTGGCAGAGCTGCTGCTGCCTGCATTCCTGCCGTTTAATTTGATAAAAAGCGGGCTTAATGCGGCATTTGCCTTTTTGTTATATAAGCCTGTTGTGGGTGCACTTCGCAAAACACATCTTATTCCTGAAAGCACATCGGAAAAAACAAAAGCAAATATTCCGATGATTATTATTTCAGCACTTATTATTGTAACATGCGTTCTTGTTATACTTTCAATGAACAAAATTATTTAATCGCTGAATTACAAAACAGGCACAATAAGTTGACACATTTAAAATAATTGGTTAAAATAGCTAAGGCAGTATATTAATGCCTTGGCTTTTTTTATGACTAAAACATTTTATAAGGATGTAAAAATATGAAACTTTCATTCGTTGTTCCCTGCTATAATGAGGCAGACAACATCAAGCCGTTTATTGATGAAATATTCAAGAATTTCCCCATAACCGAGGATTATGAGGTTGTATTTGTTAACGACGGAAGTGCTGACGATACAATTAAGGTATTAAAAGAGGTTAACAACACAAGCCGATGCAATATCAAGATTATAAATTTTTCAAGGAACTTCGGCAAGGAATCCGCTATGTATGCAGGATTGCAGAATGCATGCGGTGAGCTTGTCTCAATCATAGATGCTGATTTGCAGCAGGACCCTGCAATTGTAAAGAAAATGGTTGAAATGCTTGATGCCAATGCCGAAATCGACTGTGTCTGCGCTTGTCAGGAGGACAGGCACGAGGGCAAATTCACCGCAATGTGCAAAAATGCCTTTTACAAAATCGCAGACAAATTTACCGAAATCTCATTCCAAAGCGGTGCTTCTGATTTCAGAACCTTCAGAAAAAGTGTTCGTGATGCTTTGCTTTCAATGGGTGAGTTCCACCGTTTTTCAAAGGGTCTTTTCAGCTGGGTTGGGTTTAATACCGTTTATATTCCGTATACTGCAAAGGAGAGACAGGCAGGCAAGAGCAGCTTTAACTTTATCAAGCTGTGAAAATATGCCTTTGAGGGGATGATTGCCTTTTCAACCGCGCCGCTCAAATTTGCATCAGTTTTAGGTTCGGTTGCA
>JAIDVA010000334.1 GCA_029059925.1 Eubacterium sp.
CTTTTTAGGCGGTTTAGGATTTTTAACCTATAGTTTGTTTACGGACGGGCATAAGTGGGTTATGCAGCCTTATAACACCCATGTTTATTATAACGGCGAGCTGAGTGCAGCAGGCAAGATTACCGATTGCAACGGCAGAAGTCTTGCCGAAACTGTTGATGGCAAGAGGGAATATAACGATTCCCTTACCACAAGAAAGGCTACACTGCATGCAGTTGGTGACACAAAGGGTTTTATTTCAACAGGTGTACAAAATGTTTATGAAGCAAGGCTTACGGGTTATAATATAATGACAGGCATTTACAGTGCAGCAAACGGCGGCTCAAACGATATGGAGCTTACCTTAAATGCAGATGTCTGTGATGTTGCCTATAAGGCTCTGGCGGATTATGATGCAGGCTGTATCGGCGTTGTGAATTATAAAACAGGTGATATTGTATGTATGGTATCCACACCAAGTTATGATGTACAGAATAAGCCCGATGATATTGACACAAACCCCAATTACGAGGGTGCTTATATGAATCGTCTTTTGTCAGGCCTTTATACGCCCGGTTCAACCTTCAAAATAGTAACGGCAATCTGTGCGATTGAAAATATGCCCGATGTTTATGAGAGAACCTTTGAATGTGTCGGTGAATATGATCCGGGTAAGGGAAAACCGATTGAATGTAATGCCTATCACGGAAACATAGATTTTAAGGATGCTCTGGCGAAATCCTGCAACTCTGCTTTTGCACAGCTTGCAATTGAGCTTGGTCCTGAAAAGCTTGCAAAGACTGCTGAACAGCTTGGCATTACATCGTATGTAAATATCAGCGGTGATATCAATTCGCAGTATGGAAGATTTTTCCTTGAAAAAGGTGATGCTGATGATTATGTCGGCTGGACGGGAATCGGTCAGGGCGATACCCGCATACCGCCTATTGTTATGCTCAGACTTGTAGGTGCGATTGCAAATGATGGCAAGGCAGTATCCTATAATATTGTAAACTCCTTTGCAAATAAGGCCGGCAAGGCACTTGATCTCAACTTCACGAAGCGTGAAACACAGCTGATTGACGTTGATACTGCACAGAAAATGAAATCTATGATGAGATACAATGTTGAGGAGCAGTACGGCGATTATAATTATGAAGGTCTTAACCTTTGTGCCAAGTCCGGTACTGCACAGATAGATGACATAAATGCCAATAACACGGCATGGTTTGTCGGCTTTATGGATGATGACAAGCATCCCTACGCATTTGTGGTTATGGTAGAAAAGGGCAATTCAGGCTCAAAAACTGCAGGCCCTATTGCAAATAAGGTTTTGCAGGCACTTGTGAATGAATAAACCTTTTCAAAAAATTATAAAAAATTGATTTCAAAAATTATTAGAGAGATTATATGGCTTTAGGATTAGTTAACGAAGAAAAACAGGAAGTTGCACTCCTTATAGCGGTTGATACAGGCGATTATGATACCGAAGTGTCTATGCAGGAGCTTTGTGAGCTTATGGACACGGCGGGCGCTGAGGTTGCAGGACAGATGATTCAGAAGCGTGACAGCGTGGAGGGCGCAACCTTTGTGGGCAAGGGCAGACTGCAGGAAATCGCAGAGTTCTGTGAAAACAACGAGGTTGATGTTATTATTGCTGACGGCGAGCTTTCGCCTGTTCAGGTGCGTAATATTGAAGATGCGACCGATACAAGAGTGGTTGACAGAACTACTCTTATACTCGACATATTTGCTAAGAGAGCACAGTCAAAAGAGGGTAAGCTGCAGGTTGAGCTTGCTCAGCTTAAATATTCGCTGCCAAGGCTGACAGGCAAGGGCACAAGTCTTTCGCGTCTTGGCGGCGGTATCGGAACAAGAGGTCCCGGCGAGACCAAGCTGGAAACGGATAAGCGTCATATCCGTCGCAGAATTCAGTATATTAAAGAAGAACTGAATGCTGTTGAACGCAGACGTAATATGCAGCATCAGAGACGAAAGAAAAACGGTGTACAGGTTGCTGCAATCGTCGGATATACAAACGCAGGCAAGTCAACGCTTATGAACAGGCTGACGGATGCAGGTGTTTTGCAGGAGGATAAGCTGTTTGCCACACTTGACCCTACCGCGAGAAAGCTGTATCTGCCAAATGGTCAGCAGATTATGATTGTTGACACAGTAGGCTTTATCAGCCGCTTGCCTCACCAGCTTGTGGATGCTTTCCGCTCAACCCTTGAAGAGGCAACCTATGCTGATGTTATTTTAAATGTATGTGACGCATCAAGCGAGGAATGCCATAATCATATTCAGACTACAAATGCAATACTGTCATCGCTTTTTGACGGCGGTGTTGTTGATGTGCCTGTAATAAATGTATTTAATAAATGTGATGTGGCCGAAAATGCAGATGATTTGAGATATTATTACGGGAATAATGAATGTGTTAATATCAGTGCAAAAACAGGCGAAGGCATTGATAAGCTTATGCTTGCAATTGAAAGTGCATTGCCTAAGACCAGGAAAAGAGTGAATCTGCTTCTGCCATTTGATAAGGGTGGTATCGCTGCTAAAATAAGAAGTGACGGAGTAATTCACAGTGAAGAATACGTTGCGCAGGGACTGTTCCTTGACTGCACGGCAGAAATTTCATTTTTAGATACAATAAAAGATTATATTGTTTGATTTTCAATCATAAGATTATCTTGTAGGTGATATCTTATGAAAATGTTGACTTTCAAATTAAAACCCAAAATGTTATTCGGTCTGATATTGGCATTTACAGGACTGATTGTAATACTGCTTACCTTTGTATCTAATCATACTATGGATAATAAGAGTAAAAGTGTATCTGCTGTAATCAGTGCCTCAACCGATGAGGAACGCAGAGATTATCTTGCAACCTTTGGCTGGGAGACTGCTCAGGAATATGAGGAAAAGCAGCTTACAATCCCGCAGAGTTGGAATCAGGTGTATACTGATTATAACGAGGTGCAGGTGAATCAGGGCTTTGATTTATCTGAATATAAAGGACAAAAGGTTACACTTTATACCTATACCATAAATAATTATAATAATTCGCAGCAAGGGATTGTCGCTGATATGCTTGTGTGCGATGGCGTGCTTATCGGCGGTGATTTGTGCAATACCTCTGCCGACAATGGCTTTTTAACAGGATTCAACGGAGAGTAGAGTTCTATTTATAATGAAAGGAAAGTACAGATAATCTCACTTTAAACCG
>JAIDVA010000335.1 GCA_029059925.1 Eubacterium sp.
TTATAACATTTTTTCCTGCATATGTCAGTTGATTTCAGTATAATTTAAAATTTGTTATCATTTTGTTTAGAATTGTTTTTTTGTAATCTTATAAATCCTATTGACAAAGTAGGAAATAAGTGCTAATATAGCCTATTGAAAAGGTAGGTAATAAAGATGACAGATAAAATAATATATGCCGATAATGCGGCGACTACAAAATTAAGTAAAGCTTCATTTGATGCAATGCTGCCGTTTCTTACTAATATTTATGGCAATCCTTCTTCACTGCATACATTAGGGCAAACAGCAAAGGAGCATCTTGAAAGCTCCAGAGAAATAATTGCCGGTTTGATTGGTGCAAAGCCGAAAGAAATTTATTTCACATCCGGCGGAAGTGAGGCGGATAATCAGGCAATCAGAACTGCTGCTCATATCGGTAAAAGAAAGGGAAAAATGCATATTATTTCATCAAAGTTTGAGCATCATGCAGTTTTGCATGCCTTAAAGGCTCTTGAAAAGGAAGGGTATACAATCACACTTCTTGATGTATATTCAAACGGTATTGTAAAACCGGAGGATGTTGAAAAGGCGATAACAGATGATACCTGCCTCGTAACAATTATGACTGCTAATAATGAAATCGGTACAATCCAGCCTGTTTCCGAAATCGGAAGAATATGCAGAGAAAAGGGTGTCCTTTTTCATACTGATGCCGTTCAGGCTGTTGGGCACATTCCGATTGATGTCGATGATATGATGGTGGATATGCTTTCTGTATCAGCTCATAAATTCCATGGTCCAAAGGGAATCGGTTTTCTTTATGTCAAATCGGGAATACCTGTTGCCAACATCATTGAAGGCGGTGCACAGGAGCGAGGCAAAAGAGCAGGAACGGAAAATCTTGCAGCAATTGCAGGTATGGCAGCTGCATTAAAATACGCTGTCGAAAATCTTGAAAAAAATTCGGTTAAAGTAGCTGCTATGCGTAACAGACTTGTTGAGGGGCTGAAGGGAATAGAACGCAGCAGAATTAATGGTGATTTAGAAAATCATCTTCCTGGTACACTTAATATGTGCTTTGAGGGGATAGAGGGTGAAAGTTTGCTGCTTCTGCTTGATATGCGTGGGATTTGTGCTTCAAGCGGTTCTGCCTGTACAAGCGGCAGCCTTGACCCGTCTCATGTTTTACTTGCAATTGGTGTTCCCGTTGAGATTGCACACGGCTCTCTTCGTCTTTCACTCAGTGAATATAATACTATGGATGAAATTGAGTATATCATAAAATCAGTGCCCGAGGCAGTATCGTATCTTCGCTCTATATCACCTGTTTGGGAAAAGATTATTAGTGAAAATAATTAAATAGTTTATTATAGGAGAAAAAATTATGGCACTTTATTCAGAAAAAGTTATGGACCACTTTACAAATCCAAGAAATGTTGGTAAAATTGATAATGCAGACGGTATAGGTGAAGTAGGCAACGCAAAATGCGGTGATATAATGAAAATATATATCAAGGTATCTGATGACGGAATTATTGACGATGTCAAGTTCAACACCTTTGGTTGTGCATCAGCTATTGCCTCCAGCTCAATGGCTACCGAAATGATAAAAGGTCAGCCAATTGACAAGGCACTTGAGCTTACAAACAAAGCAGTTGTTGAGGCTCTTGACGGTTTGCCTGCTGTTAAGATTCACTGCTCCGTTCTTGCAGAAGAGGCTGTCAAAATGGCAGTTAAGGATTATTATGATAAGAAAGGCATTTCATATGATCCATCGCAGTTTTGCGAGGGGAATTGTGAATGCTGCGGAGAGCATTAAATGATTAAGGATATTCAGCAGGAAATAATCAGATTAAAAAAAGAAAAAGATATTTGCATATTGGCTCATTGTTATCAGTCACCTGAAATATTGGAGGTTGCTGATTTTGTAGGCGATTCCTTTGCTCTTGCTGTAGAGGCATCAAAGATTGAAAATAAAACAGTTATTATGTGCGGCGTTCGCTTTATGGCTGAAACTGTTAAAATTCTTTCGCCGGATAAAACCGTTATTCTTTCAAATGCGGATGCAGGCTGTCCTATGGCTGAAATGATGGATAAAGAGGTTATCGCTCAGGTTAAGGAGCAATATCCCGATTATACGGTTGTTGCTTATGTCAACACGACAAGCGAGCTTAAAACCATATGTGACGTTTGTGTTACATCATCATCTGCACTTAATATCTGTAAAAAAATAGAGAATGATAACATTCTGTTTATACCGGATTGCAATCTGGGCGATTGGATTGCTAAGCAGCTGCCTGAAAAGAATTTTAAGCTTCTGAACGGCGGTTGTCCTACTCACGCAAGAATGTCAGAGAATGACGTTAAAAAGGCTAAAGAACAGCATCCTGATGCACTTTTCCTTGTTCATCCTGAGTGTAAGCCTGAGGTTGTTGCACTTGCAGATTATGCCGGCTCAACAACAGGTATTATGAATTATGCAAAAAACAGTGATGCAAAGGAATTTATTATCGGTACTGAGAACAGTATTGTCACACATCTTCAGCTCGAGTGCCCTGATAAAAAATTCTATCCGCTTTCAAAGGATTGTATCTGCCATAATATGAAGGCAACAACAATTGTTGACGTGCTCAATTGCTGTAAGGGCGAATTTGGCGAGGAAATCACTCTTGATAAAGAAATTTATGAGGGTGCAAAAAGATGTATTGATGAAATGATAAGGCTTGGTTAAATATATGGCGAATATAAAAAAAGCAATTATCGCAATGAGCGGTGGCGTTGATTCCAGCGTTGCTGCTTTTTTGATGAATAAAAACGGATATGAATGTATCGGGGCTACAATGAAGCTCTATGATAATGAGGATATTGCTGTCAGCACTGAAAAAACATGCTGTTCACTTGATGATATTGAAGATGCAAGAGCAGTTGCAAGGCGTCTTTCAATGCCTTATTATGTTTTCAATTTTAAAGATGAATTTGTTGAAAAGGTAATCAATCATTTTATTTCCACATATGAAAACGGCGGAACTCCCAATCCCTGCATAGAATGTAACAGGCATCTTAAATTTGCCAAGCTTTTTCAGCGTATGAAGGAGCTTGAGTATGACTATGTTGTAACCGGTCATTATGCAAGAGTTGTTGAGGATGACGGTTGGTTTTATCTGAAAAAAGGTGTTGATGAAACCAAGGATCAAAGCTATGTTTTGTATTCCTTGACTCAGGAGCAGCTTGCGCATATTCAGTTCCCGCTTGGTGAATATTCAAAAGCCGAGATAAGAGAAATTGCTGAAGAGCAGAGCTTTTTGAATGCAAGAAAAAAAGACAGTCAGGATATTTGCTTTGTTCCTGACGGCGATTATGCAGGCTTTATTGAAAATTTCACAGGAAAAACATATCCTGTCGGCAATTTTGTCGATTTGCAGGGTAATGTCTTGGGTCAGCACCAAGGAATTATAAGATATACAAACGGACAGCGAAAAGGACTTGGCGTTGCTTTCGGAAAACCGATGTATGTAGCAGGTAAGGATATTGAGCATAATACGGTTACGCTCTGCACGAACGAGGAGCTTTTCTCAAAAGAGCTTACGGCAATTGATTTTAATTGGCTGATTCCGAATCCTGATAAGATAATTAAATCTAAAGCACGTGTAAGGTACAATATGAAAGAACAGCCTGCAACCGCCTATATTCTGGATAATGGTGATGTTAAGGTGATTTTTGATGAACCACAGAGAGCAATTACCAAGGGTCAGGCTGTTGTTCTTTATGATGATGATACTGTACTTGGAGGAGGAACAATTGTTTAATGGAAAACGGTAATACCAATTGGGGACAGTCAGTCACAGCTGTTGTTATTAAGGATAATAAGGTGTTGCTTGGCAGGCATACATATGGTCCGGGTAAGGGTAAGCTGATTGTACCGGGTGGTTATGTTAATATAGGTGAATCACCCCAGCAGGCAATAGTTCGAGAATATTTCGAGGAGACCGGAATTATAATTGAACCAAAAGATGTAATTGGTATAAGATTTAATTCACATGATTGGTATGTGGCATTTACAGCAGATTATATCAGCGGAGAGCCGAAGTCAGACCATGATGAAAACAGCGAGGTAATCTGGCTCGATGCAGATGAAGCAATGCAGCGTGAGGATGTCCCTGAGCTTACAAAAAGATTGATTGAAAGTGCAATCAATAACAATTCTTCACTCAAAAAAACACCATTCCGGAGTGCTGAAAAGAATTCACCG
>JAIDVA010000336.1 GCA_029059925.1 Eubacterium sp.
CCTTTTTCTCATTCTCAGTAAGACCTACTGTTTTTGACTTATGAGCAAGTTCATTTATACGATTAATTTTTTCCTGTGTCATTAGTCTAAGAAATCCCTCAATTTTTTACTTCTGCTTGGATGGCGGAGTTTTCTGAGTGCTTTTGCCTCAATCTGACGGATACGCTCACGTGTTACATTAAATTCCTTGCCAACCTCTTCAAGCGTTTTAGGATTGCCATCCTCAAGTCCGAAGCGAAGAGAAAGCACCTTTTCTTCACGAGGTGTGAGAGTTTTCAGAACATCCGACAGCTGTTCTTTAAGAAGGCTCATTGATGCTGCGTCAGCAGGTGCAAGAGCATCATCATCAGGGATAAAATCACCAAGATGTGAATCCTCTTCCTCGCCGATAGGTGTTTCAAGCGATACAGGCTCCTGTGCTACCCTGAGAATTTCTCTTACCTTATCAACAGGCATACTGAGGAATTCTGCGATTTCATCCGGAGTAGGCTCTCTGCCGTTTGTGTGCAGGAGCTGACTGTTAGCCTTCTTTACTTTATTAATTGTTTCTACCATATGAACCGGAATTCTGATAGTCCTTGCCTGATCGGCAATAGCTCTTGTTATAGCCTGTCTTATCCACCAGGTAGCATAGGTTGAAAATTTAAATCCCTTCGTATAATCAAACTTATCAACCGCTTTGATAAGACCGAGATTACCCTCCTGAATTAAATCAAGAAACTGCATACCCCTGCCAACGTATCTTTTGGCAATGCTGACTACAAGACGCAGATTAGCCTCAGCAAGACGCTTTTTAGCGCTCGGATCATCATCTGCAATACGGATAGCAAGTTCAATTTCTTCCTCAGGTGTAAGAAGCGGAACACGTCCTATTTCTTTAAGATACACCTTAACAGGATCATCCATAGCCGCACTGTCATTTACGGCAACCGTGTCAGCAGCATCTGTTTCCTTAGGCAAATCCACCTCAAGGCTTATACTGTCGAGTGCTTCAGCAGCAAAATCATCAATAATGCTGATATTAGCTGCATCAATCTGTT
>JAIDVA010000337.1 GCA_029059925.1 Eubacterium sp.
AATTGTATATAATATTCTGCATAAATATTTACATCTCAAGGAGGACTAATATGGAAAAAATTCTTGTTCTCGACTTTGGCGGTCAATATAATCAGCTGATTGCAAGACGAGTTCGCGATCACCGTGTGTACGCAGAAATACTGCCCTACACCACTCCGATTGAAACAATTAAAGCAAACGGATATAAGGGTATCATTTTCACAGGCGGACCTAATTCTGTTTTTGACATGAGTTCTCCTCACTATACAAAGGACATTCTAACCTTAGGTATTCCTATTCTCGGTATCTGCTACGGCTGTCAGCTTATCGCTTGGATGGGTGACGGTGAGGTTAAAACTGCACCTGTAAGCGAATATGGCAAGATTGAATTCACTGCTGACAAAAAGTCAAAGCTTTTTAATAACATCGATGAAAAATCTATTGTATGGATGAGCCATACCGACTATATCGCAACTCCTCCTCAGGGTTTTGAAATTATCGGTACAACCGATGACTGCCCTTGTGCAGCAATGCAGAATACATCCAAAAGTATTTATGCCGTTCAGTTCCATCCTGAGGTTACACATTCACAGTTCGGCTCACAAATACTCTATAATTTCCTTTATGAAATCTGCGAGTGTGCAGGCGATTGGGTAATGGATAATTTTATCGACAACACGGTTGCTAAGCTCAGAGAAGAGATTGGCGATAAGAAGGTAATTCTTGGTCTGTCAGGCGGTGTAGATTCCTCTGTTGCGGCAGGTTTGCTTTCAAGAGCAGTCGGAAAACAGCTCACCTGCGTTTTTGTAGATCAGGGTCTTATGCGTAAGGACGAGGGCGATTTTGTTGAAAAAACATTCACATCGCTCTTTGATATGAATTTTGTTCGTGTCAACTGCGGTGATTTATTCCTTTCAAAGCTCAAAGGAGTTATTGAGCCTGAAGAGAAGAGAAAGATAATCGGCACAGAATTTTTCAATGTGTTCTGGAATGAAATCAGAAATCAGAATGAGCTCGGCTATTTTGCTCAGGGAACAATTTATCCTGACTGTATTGAATCAGGCAAGGGAGATGCCGATGTAATCAAAACGCATCACAACAGAGTTAAAACTCCTGACGATGTTGAGTTCCTCGGTATTGTTGAGCCACTCTGCGATTTGTTCAAGGATGAGGTAAGAAAAGTCGGCGAAAAGCTTGGTATCCCTAAGGAGCTTGTATGGCGCCAGCCATTCCCCGGTCCCGGACTTGGTGTAAGAATTATCGGTGAGGTTACTGCAGATAAAATCAAAATTCTGCAGGAGGCTGATTGGGTGCTTCGTGATGAAATGGCGAAAAATGGATATGAGAAAAATCTTGCACAGTTCTTCTGTGTTCTTCCTGATGTAAAAACTGTCGGTGTTATGGGTGACCACAGAACCTATGACCATCTTATAGCAATCAGAGCCGTTACAACAGATGACTTTATGACAGCTGATTGGGCAAAAATCCCGTATGATATCCTCGCAAAGGTATCAAACAGAATTACAAATGAGGTAGAGCATATCAATCGAGTAGTGTATGACATAACTTCTAAGCCTCCCGGAACAGTGGAGTGGGAGTAAGCCTTTATAATTATAATAGAAAATATGTATAAATATTATTAGGAAGTAAAAATATGCTGTTTTATATTTTTGATAATTTTACTAATATACAGCAATATATTGCAATTGCATCTATATTAGCATTTGTAATCTGTTTTTTATTGCTGAAATTAAAACTACCATTTCTGCCAAAAGATAAAGGCAGAGCATTTGCAGTAAACGGAGAGGTTTCTAAAGGTAAAATAAGAGGAGTAGGCATAATAATGATATGCACATTTATGCTTTGTTCCATTTTTTTACTGCCTATTTCCAAAGAATTTTTATGTTACAATGTGTTACTCTTTTTTGAAATGCTGAGCGGGTATCTTGATGATGCATCGAACAAGCCTTGGTCAGATTATAAAAAAGGATTTATTGACTTCATAATCTGCGTCATCATTTCTGTAGTTTTTGTTTATAATAACTCAACTGCAATTATGATTTTTGATTATGAAATTTACATACACCCTATTTTATTCGTAATTCTTTCAACAATTCTGTTGTGGATTGGCATTAACGTTACAAATTGTTCTGATGGTGTTGATGGTTTATGCGCAACATTAAGCATAATATCTCTATTTAGTATTTCTTTGATATTCTTCAATCAAATCGGTGAGCAATACACTGTTTATAGCTTTATCATGATTGGCATTTTAATTGCATATCTGTGCTTCAATACCAGCCCAAGCTCCCAGCTTATGGGTGATGCAGGTTCAAGACCTATTGGATTGCTTATTGTATTAATGGTTTTAAAATCATCACATCCTTTGAGCTATTTACTCTTATCAGCGGTATTGCTTGTTGATGGTATAGCCGGATTAATTAAAATCTTTTTGAAGAGATTTCTGAAAATAGAAGTATTGAAAAATATTCGTACTCCTATTCACGACGAAATGAGAAAGAATCATGGTTGGTCTGATACACAGGTTTTGGTTAGATTTTGTATAATTCAAGTGTTTATGTCAACAATTCAATATATCATTAGTAGATAGGTGCTTGCCCATAATACATGATTAAAATTGAAAACAGCAAACCCACTGCCAAATGGGAACAAATAATTAGTAAGGGAATGATAAAATGAAAAAGATCAGAGTAGGAATTACAGGCTACGGTAATTTAGGAAAGGGTGTTGAATATGCACTGGAAAATGCCGATGATATGGAATTGGCAGGCATTTTTTCACGCCGCAGTCCTGAACAGATTAACCCAAGAACAAGCGTGCCGGTTTATTCAATGCAGCAGGCAGAGCAGATGAAGGATGACATTGATGTTATGATTGTATGCGGCGGAAGTGCCAACGACTTACCTGTTCAGACTGCACAGCTTGCGGCACATTTCAATCTTGTTGACAGCTTTGATACACACGCAAAAATACCGGAGCATTTTTCAAATGTTAATGAAATAAGCAAGAACAGCGGAAAAATCAGCATTATTTCTGCAGGCTGGGATCCGGGCATGTTCTCATTAAAC
>JAIDVA010000338.1 GCA_029059925.1 Eubacterium sp.
ATGTTATGAAGGAACGTGCAAAAACCGCCATCTCTTTGGTACGTTCTAAGTCAAATGAGCTTGGAATTGCTTCAGATTTCTATAAGAATAAAGATATACATATTCATGCTCCAGAAGGTGCCATTCCAAAGGACGGTCCGTCAGCAGGACTGGCTATTACAACGGCCTTAGTCAGTGAGCTTACAGGTGTTGCAATCAAGCAAAACGTTGCCATGACCGGTGAAATAAGCCTAAAGGGCAGAGCTATGCAAATCGGAGGGCTTAAGGAAAAATCAATGGCCGCGTATAAGGCAGGCTGTGATACTGTTATCATTCCTGAGGAAAATGTAAAAGACCTTGATGAAATATCGGACGAGGTAAAGAATTCAGTTAATTTTATTGCTGTGTCAACCTTTGATGAGATCATTCCTATAGCACTCAATGCGCCGATAGTAATGGAAAATGAATCTAAAAAATCGAACGTTGTTATTACAAATGGTAAGAAAGCACAATCATCTGTAATAACACAGTAGGTGAAATATGAATTATAATAAAGCAGAATTTGAAAGAGCATATGGACTTTTGTCTCAGCTGCCTGAAAGCAACTCACCGGAGATTGCCTTTGCAGGCAGATCAAATGTAGGAAAAAGCTCTTTGCTTAATAAGCTGTTCAATCGCAAGCAGCTTGCCAGAGTGAGCTCGGTGCCCGGTAAAACGGTTACGATTAACTTTTATAATGTAGATGATAATAAGTTTGTTGATATGCCCGGGTATGGCTACGCAAGACTCAGTAAGCAAGAACTCAACCGCTTTTCAGGCTTAATGGAAGGTTATTTTAAAACTGATAGAAATATCGCTTTGGTTGTGCAGCTTATTGATATGAGACATCCGCTTACTAAGGATGATGAGGGCATGATAGAATTCATGAAAGCTATGGATATACCTTTTATCATTGTTATGACCAAAGCTGATAAGCTAAAGAAAAAGGCATACGAAGAAAGATTAAAGCTGTCTAAGCAGGAGCTTGCCTTTGCAGGCAATGTGCCTGTTGTGCCGTTTTCTGCCGTAACAGGGCAGGGAATAAACGGTATTAAGAATTATATTGAAAATGCAATTTGTGATGCAGGAGGACAATAAATTATGGCAAAGACACCATTTGTTACCAAGGAAAAGGTTGAGGAGATTGCAAATGTCTACCCAACACCCTTTCATCTCTATGATGAAAAGGGAATCAGAGAGAATGTTTCAAATTTAAAGAAAGCATTTTCCTGGAATAAGGGATATAAGGAATATTTTGCTGTTAAAGCGACACCAAATCCTTTTCTGATTAAAATTCTTCAGGAATACGGATGTGGCTGTGACTGTTCATCAAAGCCTGAGCTTATGCTCTCTAAGGCAATCGGTGCAACAGGAGACGATATTATGTTTTCATCAAATGATACACCGATTGATGAGTTTAAGTATTGCAATGACTTGGGTGGTATAATAAATCTTGATGATATTACTCATATTGATGCGGTTGAAAAGGCTTGCGGCAAACTCCCAAAGAAGATGAGTTGTCGTTACAATCCGGGCGGTGTATTCAAAATTACTAATGATATTATGGATAATCCCGGTGATGCTAAGTATGGAATGACAACTGAGCAAATTTATGAAGCCTTCAGAATTCTAAAGGAAAAGGGTGTTGAGGAATTTGGTATCCATTCCTTCCTTTGCTCAAACACTGTAACTAACGAATATTATCCAATGCTTGCAAAAATTTTATTTGAACTTGCCGTTGATCTCAATAAAAAGTTAGGAGTACATATTACCTTCATCAATCTTTCAGGTGGTATTGGTATTCCTTACAGACCTGATCAAGAGCCAAATGATATTTTTGTTATAGGCGAAGGCGTAAGAAAAGCTTATGAAGAGACGCTCGTACCGGCTGGCATGGATGATGTTGCTATTTTCACCGAGCTTGGAAGGTATATGATGGGGCCTTATGGTGCGCTTATTACCAAGGCAATAAATGAAAAGCATACACACAAAGAATATATTGGTGTGGATGCTTGTGCTGCAAATCTGATGCGTCCTGCAATTTATGGTGCTTATCATCATATAACCGTACTCGGAAAAGAAGATGCGGCTTGTGACAAGAAATATGATGTTACAGGCTCACTTTGTGAAAACTGTGATAAGTTTGCTATTGACAGAATGCTCCCTCAAATTGATATGGGTGATTATCTGTTTATTCATGATGCAGGTGCACATGGTTTTTCAATGGGTTATAATTATAATGGAAAGCTCAGAAGCTCAGAGA
>JAIDVA010000339.1 GCA_029059925.1 Eubacterium sp.
TTCGGGCTTACAGGTATTCTGATGGCAGGACCTACCGCAGACGCTTTAGCCTTTGTCCTTTCAGGTGCTTTTTGCTTCAAGGAAATTAAGAAAATGGAGCAGATAGACAGAAATGACTAAACATACAAAAAGATTGGAGGAACAGCAGCATAAAAAAGAGAGTTATCACAATCAGCCGGGAGTTTGGAAGTGGAGGACACAGTACAGGAAAGGCTGATTGCATAGCCGCCAGCAGAATTTACTACTCTTTTTACTACCATTGAGAGGGAAAACCTAAAAGGTTTTGAGGATATATAAGAACTTCTAAAGAGATAATCTAAATTCACCAATAATTTTCATTGAAAATAAAAAACCATTGTCTTTCATTTTAAGACAATGGTTTTACGCATTTATTTCTTTTTATTGACAATCAATGTGCGCATTGAATTTGCAATGGCAATCAGACACACACCAACATCGCCGAATACAGCAAGCCACATTGCATTTTCATCAAAAATGCCTATTGCACAACCGATAATAATAAGCATTTTAACAAGCAAAGAAAAAGCAATATTTTCCTTAACTATGCGAATGGTCTTTTTCGCAATGCGTCTACCGATTGAAATTTTTGAAAGCGAATCGCCCATAATCACCATATCAGATGCCTCAATCGCAACATCCGAGCCGATAGCTCCCATTGCAATACCAAGGTCAGCCTGAGCAAGCACAGGAGCATCATTGATTCCGTCACCTGTATAAAGAACAGCTTGTCCATTCTCCTGCAGTTCTTTAACCTTTGCAACCTTTTCATCCGGCAGCAGCTTGGCATAAACGGTGTCAATACCTGCCTTCGCAGCAACATCCTTTGCAATATATTCCTTATCACCTGTCAGCATAACTGTATTCTCAATACCCTGCTTTTTAAGCTGAGCGATTGCATCCTTGCTATCCTGCTTGATAATATCAGCAAAAACAATATCACCCTTAAACTCGGTTTCACTCGCACAGTAAACAGCTGTTCCTACAAGCTTTGTTTCATTAAAAGCGATACCGATTTCCTGCATAAGTTTTTCATTGCCGACATAATATTTCACACCGTCAACAACAGCCGATACACCCTTGCCGGCATAGTTTTTAGCCTCTTTCACGTCACATTCATCTGCATAATGACCGAAAGCAAAGCTGATTGATTTCGCAAGAGGGTGAGTAGAATATCTTTCGCAAGCCGCAATCACCTTCAAAAGCTCCCTATGGTGATTATCAGAGCAATGACAATGATAGCATTCACAGCTTACATATTCAAACTTACCGCTTGTGATTGTACCTGTTTTATCAAACACACCTGTGTTGACATTCGCAAGCGCCTCAAGATAATTGCCGCCTTTAATAAGTATACCCTGCTTTGAACAAGCACCGATACCGCCGAAAAAGCTAAGCGGAATTGAAATAACAAGTGCACACGGACAGGAAACTACAAGAGCCGATAACCCCCTATATATCCATTCCTTCCATTCTCCGCCAAGAAAAAGAGGCGGAACAAGAATAATAAGCAGTGCAATAAGACATACAATCGGGGTATAAATCCTGGCAAATCGGGTAATAAACTGCTCAGCATTACTCTTTTTATCCTCAGCATCCTCAAGCATATCAAGAATTCTTGATACAGCCGAATCCTTATATTCCTTGGTTGCTTTAACTGTAATCACGCCATCAGCATTTACAGAGCCTGCAAGCAGCTCATCACCGACAGTTTTAGATACAGGTATGGATTCACCTGTAAGTGCCTTCATATCAATTTCAGCACAGCCTTCAACAATCTCACCATCAACATCCAGCTTTTCACCCGGCTTAATAATCATCAGGTCACCAATTAAAACCTGCTCAGGGGACACCGTTACCTCAACACCATCACGTATAACAGTAACCTCCTGCGGTTTCAGCTCAAGCATATTTCTGATTGATTTTCTGCTGCGCTGTACAGCAAGGCTCTGTAAAAATTCGCCGATTGTAAAAAGGAACATTACCATGCAGCCCTCAGTGTATTCACCGACAGCAAATGCACCTATTGATGCAATGGTCATTAAAAGATTTTCATTAAATACATCACCGTGAATAATACCCTCAACTGCTTCTTTTACAATTGAAAAACCGACAATAAGGTATGCCAAACCAAAACAGAGCAGATAAATAAAATCAGGAACATCAAAAATTCCATTTTCAGCAAGCTCGCTTAAAATATATCCGCCAATAAGAAGTACTCCGCCTGTTACTATTTTAAATGCAAAATCCTTTTTATTAAGCTCCTCATGTGCATGGTCATGACCACAGCCACAGCCATCACTATGATGAGAATGGCTGCAATGTTCATTATGATTACGCTCATGTTCACCATGATTGCAACAATCACATTCACTGTGATTATGCTTTTCTTTTATATTATCCTTCATATATGTACCTCATATGAATTTTATTCATATGAGCATTTTAGTTTATTTATCAAACAAAGTCAACTGCTTTTTATTATCAACAGTTGCCAGCATAATATCTTCAACCCTCTTGCCCTGATTCCTGATTTGACGCTCAAGTTCCTCTTTGCTGAAGTTTGCATTTGCAAGATCCTTTTCCATAATATGACCATCAAGAATAACATTAATATAAAGACCCTCATTCTCAGGAGCAAAATTGAAATCCTTGGGATTAAGCTGTCTTTTAAGAGCAACAGGCATAAAGCTGATTTTACCTGTTGTCTCCATAATTGCATATTCAATATCAGAAATATTAAAATAGCCGTTACCCCTTGCACTTGAAAGCAAATCATCAATATCAATTCTTGCTTTTTTCAAGTTATCCTTAAGAATTTTGCCTTTGTTTATAAGAATAATAGGCTGACCTGAAATAAATTTTCTTGCTTTGATGCTTTTTTGTGAAATAATCGAAAAAAGTATTCCTGCAACAGCGTAAAAAACCATTGCACTTACACCTTTCCACCATTCGAGGTCAATATTCGTTGCCATTTCAGCAGCAATCGAGCCAATTGAAATGCCGATTACATAATCAAAAAAGCTCATTTCGCTTATCTGTCTGTAGCCCATGAGTTTGGTTAAAATAAAAAGAACTGCTATTGATACGAATGAAAGAATAATTATATAAACAAATTCCATAAAATCACCGTATTTATTATATCAAGT
>JAIDVA010000034.1 GCA_029059925.1 Eubacterium sp.
AATTGTGCGCCCCTACGAATCACGCAATCTACACTTTCGTAGGGTGCGATGTGAACCCTTTTGTCACTACGTGACATTTCCCCTGACAGGGGAATAACATCGCACCGAATACACATATGCATACAAACGGAACGATGTGGGCATCGTTCCCTACGATTATTTGATCGTCACTTACTAATATAAACAATAATTTGTACTAATAAACAAGGCTGTCTCTTCATAGAGACAGCCTTTTCGTTTTATATAGAACTATGATTCATTCTCAAAATCCTTTATCTTATCAACCTTACTTTCGCCGAGAATGGTTATGCCGTGGTCATAAAGCAGCTGTGCTGTAATTCCGTTGCCTCGGATTATTTTACCCGAAAAACTGCCATCATAGATTTCTCCAAAGCCACATGAAGGACTTCGTTCCTTGAGTATTGCTATCTGGCATCCTGCTTCTTCTGCAACATACAGTGCTTTTTCTGCTCCGTCAGCAAATTGTGCTGTTACATCCTCGCCAAGCTTATTGAACACCTTATCATTGCTTATCTCTGCGGGCGGTCGAGGTGTTGGCAGCTGACCGAAACATTCCGGACAGATTGGTATGAGCTTATGCTTTTCACCCAGTGCAATGACCTTTTCGTTTTTATTATTGCCGCCGCTGTATTTGCAGTTTTCACCAAGCAGGCAGGCGCTTACCAATATTTTCATATGCTTCTCCTGATTTCAACATCAATAGGCTATTTCCGTTTTGCAGCAACAAAAAACAGAAGTACAAATATAATCAATACTGCAGCAATTATCAATGACAGTGCCTTTCCTAAAAACGGAATATGTCCGGCAATGCCGAGTATCGCCGCCAATACCATAAAACCTGCCACAAATAAAATAATTATAAGAGCAATTTTTTTATTGTTCAAAATGATCACCTTTTATATCTTATCACAATCAGAGTATTTAGTCTATATGATTTTATGTTGGATTTAATTTGTGTATTCATAGTTGTATAAGGTCTGATAAATATTAAAATTTGATGTCAAATTTATGTTTATTGTTGCAAAAAATGTTGATAAGTAATAATATAAAATTAAATTAAAATGGTTGGATTGTTTTTATGGATTTACTTAAAAAGAAAATTTTAGAAGAGGGAGAGGTTTACGAGGGGAATATCCTCAAGGTAGACGGCTTTCTCAATCATCGCATTGATGTACCTTTTATGCGTCAGGTAGGCAAGGAATTTCACAGGCTTTTCAAGGATGAGGGAATTAACAAAATTCTGACAATTGAGGCATCGGGTATTGCAATCGGTGCACTCGTTGCACAGGAGTTTGAATGTCCGCTCGTCTTTGCAAAAAAGACAAAGACCAAAAATATCGCAGGTGATGTCTATACCTCACAGGTTGAATCCTTTACACATGGCACTACATATGACATTATCGTGTCAAAACGGTTTCTTGATAAAAACGACAAGGTATTGATTGTTGATGATTTCCTTGCAATCGGCAACGCACTGAACGGACTTATAGATTTGGTCAATGCTTCAGGTGCTTCGCTTGCAGGCTGCGGTGTTGTTATTGAAAAGGGCTTTCAGCACGGCGGCGACAAGCTGAGAGAACAGGGTGTAAATGTTCAATCTCTTGCTATTGTTGAGAGTATGAATCATGATACAGGTATGGTTTATTTCAGAGATTAATATAGTTATTCGGCATTATGCCTTATAATATAAAATTTAACGGAGGAAGTAAAAAATGAAACTCACAAAGAAAATTCTTGCAGTTATCCTTTCAGTTTTGTTTGTTGTAGGCTGCTTTGCAGGCTGCTCAAGTGAAAAAGCACCTGAGGATAACAAGGATGACGCAAAAACCGTAAGTGTAGAGGATATCAAGGTTGGCTTTATATTCCTGCATGATGAAAATTCTACTTATGATCTTAATTTCATCAACGCTGCTGACGAGGCTTGCACAGCTCTCGGTATTAAGGATGAAAATAAGATTTATAAGAAGAATGTTCCTGAAGGACAGGAGTGCTTTGATGCAGCTGCTGATCTTGCTGAGCAGGGCTGCTCAATCATTTTTGCAGACAGCTTTGGTCACGAGGACTTTATGATTCAGGCTGCTGAGAAGTTCCCTGAGGTTCAGTTCTGTCACTCAACAGGTATCAAGGCTCATACTCAGAACCTTCCTAACTACCACAATGCTTTCGCATCAATCTATGAGGGACGTTATCTTGCAGGTATTGCAGCAGGTATGAAGCTCAACGAGATGATCGCAGCAGGCGAGTTTACAGCTGATGAGGCTAAAATCGGTTATGTAGGTGCATTTACATATGCTGAGGTTATTTCAGGCTATACATCATTCTTCCTTGGTGCTCGTTCAGTTTGCCCTACAGCTACTATGGAGGTTACCTTCACAGGCTCTTGGTATGACGAGGCTAAGGAAAAGGAAGGCGCTAACAAGCTTATCGCTAATGGATGTAAGCTTATCAGCCAGCATGCTGACTCAATGGGTGCTCCTACTGCTTGTGAGGTTGCAGGTGTTCCTAACGTATCCTATAACGGCAGCACAATAGATGCTTGCCCTAACACATTCATCGTATCTTCAAGAATCAACTGGGCTCCTTACTACAACTACGCTATCAAGAGCGTGCTTGATGGTACAGAGATTAAGGCAGACTGGACAGGTACAATTGAAACCGGCTCAGTAGTTCTTACAGATATTAATGAGCAGGCTGCAGCAGCAGGCACTCAGGAGGCTATTGACAAGGCTATTGAAGAAATGAAGGCTGGTACTCTTCACGTATTTGATACAGCTAACTTCACAAAGGATGGCGCTAAGGTTGAGACATATATGGCTGACGTAGATCTCGGTGATCAGCAGGGTGATACTGAAGCTATTAAGGACGGCTATTTCAACGAATCAGCAGACCGTTCAGCTCCTTATTTTGATATCCAGATTGATGGTATTGATCTTCTTGATGTTAACTTTGGTTAATATTAAATAAATAATTCAGTTACTTTCGGGGTGACAAGACATAACAGCCTTGTCACCCTTATGCAATTAATAGCAGTCTGAACTACGTTCGGTTATGTATTGTTGCAACCCTTTAACAGCAAAGGAGAAATTCTATGAGCTCTAAAATCGCAGTAGAATTAAAAGGAATAACCAAAACCTTCGGCAGTGTTGTTGCCAATAAAAATGTTAACCTGCAGATGCGCAGGGGGGAGATACTCGCAATTCTGGGCGAGAACGGCAGTGGTAAAACCACGCTTATGAATATGCTGTCAGGTATTTATTATCCTGACGAGGGAAGTATCCTTATTGATGGTAATGAAGTTGTAATCAAATCACCTAAGGATGCATTTAAATATAAAATCGGTATGATTCACCAGCATTTTAAGCTTGTTGATGTTTTTACTGCTACACAGAATATAGTGCTTGGTGTCAAGGATGACAATAAATTCAATATTAAAGAGGCAGAAAAAAGACTTCGTGATATTACTGAAAAATACGGCTTCGAAATTGATTTAAACAGTAAAATATATGAAATGTCCGTCTCACAAAAGCAGACGGTTGAAATTATCAAGGTGCTTTACAGGGGTGCAGATATACTTATTCTTGATGAGCCTACCGCTGTATTAACACCGCAGGAAACAGGAAAATTATTCGATATTCTCCGCCGTATGCGTGAGGATAATAAATCGATTATTATAATTACACATAAGCTGCACGAGGTGCTTGATTTAACAGATAGAGTTGCCGTTTTGCGCAAGGGCGAATATATCGGCACAGTCAATACCTCAGAGGCCACAGAACAGTCACTGACTGAAATGATGGTGGGCAAAAAGATTTCTCTTAATATCGAGAGAACAGAGCCTGTTAATCCTAAGGACAGATTAATTGTAAAAAATATAACCTCGCTTAACAACGACGGCAGAAAAGTCCTTAATGACATTTCGTTTACTGCCAAGGCAGGTGAAATTCTCGGTATTGCAGGTATTGCAGGCAGCGGACAGAGAGAACTGCTGGAGGCTATTGCGGGCCTGCAGCGTCTTGAATCAGGCGAAATTATCTATAAGGATACGGATGATGAGCCTGTAAATCTGCGTGATAAAACGCCTACTCAGATAAGAGACTTAGGCGTAAGACTTTCTTTTGTTCCTGAGGACAGGCTCGGTATGGGCCTTGTCGGCAATATGGATATTATCGACAATATGATGCTGAGAAGCTATCGAAAGGGCAAATCAGCCTTTCTCGACAGAAAGAATCCTAAGGATTTGGCAGAAAAAATCATCAAAAGCCTTGAGGTTGTTACACCTAATGCGTCAACACCTGTTCGCCGTTTATCAGGCGGTAATGTGCAGAAGGTGCTTGTAGGACGAGAAATTGCAGCGAATCCTAAGGTTCTTATGGTTGCTTATCCCGTAAGAGGACTTGATATCAATTCTTCTTACACAATCTATAATCTGCTCACTAAGCAAAAGGAAAATGGCGTTGCCGTTGTATTTGTCGGTGAAGATTTGGATGTTCTCATTGAGCTTTGTGACAGAATTATGGTTATAAACTCCGGTGAAATAACAGGAATAGTTGACGGCAGAACTGCTGTTAAAGAGGAAATCGGTCTGCTGATGACCAAAACTTCGGATAAGGAGGGTGCAGATAATGCGTAATAAGCAAAAGGCACATGAGCCGCTTTTTCATATCGCTAAGCGAGATGCACTCCCTTGGTATCAGGCTTGGCTGATTCGTATAGGTGCTATTGTTCTGGCACTTATTGTGTGTGCGTTTTTAACTATGTTTTTGACGCACGAAAATCCAATCAGCGTTTATGCAACCATGATTAAGGGTGCCTTCGGCACCTCAAGGCGTGTTTGGAATTTGCTGCAAAGTCTTGCAATGCTGCTTTGCGTATCACTTGCGGTAACACCTGCTTTCAAAATGAGATTCTGGAATATCGGTGCTGAGGGTCAGGTGCTTATCGGTGGTCTGGCAACAGCAGCATGTATGATTCTGCTCGGCGGTAAAATTCCGAATGCACTGTTGATTCTCACTATGATTATTGCAAGTATGCTCGCAGGTGCAATCTGGGCACTTATTCCTGCTGTATTCAAGGCCAGGTTTAATACGAACGAAACATTGTTTACGCTTATGATGAACTATGTTGGTATCCAGCTTGTGTCCTATTTTGTAATGCTTTGGGAGTCACCTAAGGGTTCAGGTAAAATCGGTATTATCAATGCGTCGAATCATGCAGGCTGGTTCCCTGTACTTGGCGATTATGATTATCTTTTAAACATAATTATAGTTTTAGTAATGACGATAATGATGTATGTTTATCTGAAATACAGCAAGCACGGCTATGAAATTTCAGTAGTTGGTGAAAGTGAAAACACAGCAAGATACATCGGTATTAATGTTAAAAAGGTTATTATCAGAACTATGCTCCTTTCAGGTGCAATATGCGGTATTGCAGGACTTCTGCTTGTAGCGGGAACCAATCATACAATCACAACAACAACTGCGAACAACCGTGGTTTTACGGCAATTATGGTTGCATGGCTTGCAAAGTTTAATCCGATAGTGATGATTCTGACATCATTTCTTCTTGTTTTCCTTGAAAAAGGTGCAAATGAAATTTCAACTGTATTCAATCTGAATCATTCCTTTGCGGATATTCTTACAGGTATTATTTTGTTCTTCATAATCGGCAGTGAGTTCTTTGTCAATTATCAGATAAAATTCCGCAGTTCACATAAGGAGGTAAAGTAAAATGGTTACAGGTACAATAATTACTTTTCTTCAGCGTGCTGTTGTGCAAGGTATACCGCTTCTTTATGGTGCAACAGGTGAAATAATGACCGAAAAATCAGGTAACCTGAATCTTGGTATACCGGGTATTATGTATGTCGGCGGTATCAGCGGTGTTATCGGCTCATTTATGTATGAGCAGTCGCTTGAATCGCTTGATATGATTAACCCTGTTCTGGCTGTGCTTATCCCACTTTTATGCAGTATGCTGGGCTCACTTATTATGGGACTTATATATTGCTTCCTCACTGTAACACTGAGAGCGAATCAGAACGTAACAGGTCTTGCTATTACAACCTTTGGTGTAGGCTTTGGTAACTTTTTCGGAGGATCACTTGTTAAGCTTTCAGGCAGTGAAATTCCTTCAGTAGCACTTACAAAGACAAGCTCATTTTTCAGAGCGACACTCCCGTTTGCAGAAAATACAGGCTGGTTTGGAAAAATATTCCTTTCTTATGGCTTTATGGCTTATCTTGCAATTATTATTGCGCTTCTCTGTGCGTTCTTCTTGAAGCGTACACGTGGTGGTCTGCATCTCAGAGCAGTTGGTGAAAACCCAGCAACTGCCGATGCAGCAGGCATTAATGTCGAAAGATCAAAATATCTTGCAACCTGTGTAGGCAGTGTTATTGCCGGACTTGGCGGTCTTTATTATGTAATGGACTATGCATGCGGTGTATGGTCAAATGAGGGTTTCGGCGACAGAGGCTGGCTTGCAATCGCTCTTGTTATTTTCGCAATCTGGAAGCCTGATATGAGTATTCTCGGTTCTATCCTTTTTGGCGGACTCTATATTGTTTATCTTTATATTCCGGGTCTTGCACTTCGTACACAGGAGCTTATCAAAATGCTGCCGTATGTGGTAACAATTATCGTTCTTATTATCAGCTCAATGAGAAATAAGAAGGAAAATCTCGGTCCTGCAGCACTTGGATTGTCCTATTTCCGAGAAGAGAGATAGTATTGTAAATTATTGTTTAGCTTAGTAAACATTGGTTAAACAATCGTAGGGAACGATGCCCACATCGTTGCGTTTACACGTTTTGAGGTGATTCGGTGCGATGTTATTCCCCTGTCAGGGGAAATGTCACGCAGTGACAAAAGGGTTCACATCGCACCCTACGA
>JAIDVA010000340.1 GCA_029059925.1 Eubacterium sp.
TCCTATGAAACCGTAATAAGCGAAAATAATATAGCGTATACATCAGATGCGGGGACAATCAGCTATTCGTATGATTATGAAAGCGAAACCCCGACAGACAGTGTAAAATACAATGATGAAACCGTACTTTCATCAGCCTATTCCTATGACAGCGAGAATAACATAACAAACAAAAAGCTGTCATGTTACGTAGGCAATGAATGGATGGATTTGAATGTATACAATCAGTATGATGACAACGGCAATATAACCTCATCAGGCTATGATGCGGATTATACCTATACACATTATGCCTATGATGAAAACAATCAGCTGATAAGAGTTGATAACGGCTTTTATGATTATACAACGGCATATACTTATGACGAGCGCGGAAATATAACCTCAAAGAATAAGTATAGCTTTACAAGGGATGAGATAACATCAAATCCCAAAGCATCAACTGTTTATTCGTATGATAACGAGAAGTGGCTTGACCAGCTTACAGCAGTCAATGACACACCGCTTACGTATGATGCAAATGGTAATCTCGCATCCTATGGTGATATACAATATACCTGGTCACACGGCAAGTGGCTGGATACAATAACAGACGGTGACAATACATATTCCTATACGTATGATGAGAATGGTATCAGAGCCACAAAGACCGTAAACGGTGTAAAAACAGAATTCAATACCTTAAACGGCAGGCTTTTATCACAAAAAACAGGAAATGATTTTATCTATTTCCAGTACGATACCAACGGCACACCGATAGGCTTTGTGTATAACGATACGCAGTATCTGTATATGACAAATCAGCTTGGTGACGTTATCAGCATAACAGACGCACAGGGTAAAGAGATTATTGAGTATGAATATGACGAGTGGGGCAGTATGCTCGATATCACTCTGAAGAGTGATGATGAAACTGTGTCAACACTTGCCGAGCTCAATCCACTGCGTTATCGCGGCTATTACTATGATAACGAAACAGATATGTACTATCTGCAGTCAAGGTATTATAACCCTGAGTTGGGACGTTTTATCTCGGCAGATGATTTTTCAAATATTGATACATCGAAAAAGTATTTCAATATGAATGCGTATATCTATTGCTGGAACTGCCCTGTAAGCTTTAAGGATGATAAGGGAACAGCCCCGACAATTTCAATTGATATTGA
>JAIDVA010000341.1 GCA_029059925.1 Eubacterium sp.
ATATATATGTATTATACAAACAGACTGAAGGATTTGAGAGAAGATAAGGATTTAAAGCAGGATGAAATTGCAGCTGTGCTGAATATGACCAGGCAGCAATACCAATTATATGAAAGCGGAAAAAGAAAATTGCCTATAGAAAAACTCATTATGTTATGCAAATTTTATAATGTGTCTGCTGACTATATTTTAGGATTAATAAGTGAGCCGGGGGAATTGCATGAAAGATAATAGACAATGGGCTATTTGTTTGTTCGTTGACTTTTTTTCCAAAATGTGGTATAATACACACAGTTCGAGGGAGTAGTTCCACGCAGATATTACATAGCGTGAATTAAATCAACAGCATGCTGATTTCAGCTGGTTTAATTTTTAAAGAATGAGACTCGTACATAGTGGGAAAACTATGTACGGGTTTTTATTTTTTATAACGCATATATATTGAGCATAAGAATACTCTTGGTTTAATTATTCTTAAAAGGAGAATTGCGATGAAAGAATATTTAAAAAATGTCACGCAGGTTTATGATGAAATCGGTTCGGGTGAGAATGGCTTAACCTCCTCTGAAGCGGAAAAAAGACTTGAGAAAAACGGAAAAAATAAGCTTGCAGAGGGTAAAAAGGAATCTCTCATTATCAAATTTTTAAAGCAGTTTGCCGATCCTATGATTATTATTCTTATTGTTGCAGCCGTGATTTCGGCTGTTACAGCAGCCATCGGCGGCGAGGGCTTTGCAGATGTATTTATTATTATGTTTGTTGTTATCCTCAACGCTATACTTGGTGTTTGGCAGGAGGATAAGGCTGAAAAGGCTATTGAGGCACTGCAGGAGATAGCTGCTGCTACATCAAAGGTTATCCGTGATGGTAAGCTCACAGATATCAAGTCAGAGAATTTAGTTATCGGTGATGTTGTTGTACTTGAGGCGGGCGACAGTGTTCCTGCCGACTGCCGTATTATCAGTTGTGCATCAATGAAAATTGAAGAGGCTGCACTCACAGGTGAGTCAGTACCTGTTAACAAGCAGGTTGAAGAAATTGATCCGCTTGGCAGTGATGACGTACCGCTCGGTGACAGAAAAAATATGTGTTATATGGGCTCTAATGTTGTTTATGGTCATGGTAAAGCAGTGGTTGTTGCAACGGGTATGGATACCGAAATGGGTAAAATTGCTGATGCGCTGGCAACTGCTGAAAAGGGTGAGACTCCTCTTCAGATTAAGCTCAACCAGCTTTCAAAAATCCTTTCTATTTTAGTTCTTGGTATCTGTGTATTTATCTTCGCATTTGATGTTATTCGCTCAATTGTTGTAGGCGGTACGGATGCGATAACCTTTAATTCCGTGCTTGATACATTTATGGTTGCTGTATCTCTTGCAGTTGCCGCTATTCCTGAGGGACTTGCAGCTGTTGTTACAATCGTGCTTTCAATCGGTGTGACCAAAATGAGCAAGCGAAATGCGGTTATCAGAAATATGACATCCGTTGAAACTCTCGGATGTACTCAGATTATCTGTTCGGATAAAACAGGTACACTTACACAGAATAAGATGACTGTTGTTGAGTATAAGGGAAGTGAGGAAAAGCTTCTTGCCTCTGCTATGGCACTTTGCTGTGATGCTGAATTACAGGATGACGGTACGATTAAGGGTGAGCCTACCGAGGCTGCTCTGGTTGCATATGCAAATAAGCTTGAAATGCCAAAGTATGATTTGGAAAAATCCTTCCCAAGAGTTATGGAAGCACCATTTGACTCAATGAGAAAGATGATGTCTACTGTTCATAAGACAGATAATGGTTTTGTTCAGTATACAAAAGGTGCACCTGACGTTGTTCTTTCACGCTGTACAACATATTTTGATAATGGCAAGCAGCTGCCGATGACGGATGAAAAGAGACAGGAAATCACAGCGTCTAATAAAGAAATGGCAGATAAGGCTCTTCGTGTTCTCTGCTGTGCTATGAGAATTTATAAGGATAAGCCTGAAAGTGAAGAGGCTGAAGCACTTGAAAAGGAGCTTTGCTATATCGGTCTTACAGGTATGATTGACCCTGTACGTCCTGAGGTTGTAGATGCAATCAAGGAATGCCGAGCAGCAGGCATCAGACCGATTATGATTACAGGTGATCATAAGGATACAGCTGTTGCAATTGCTAAGGACCTTGGTATTATCGAGGATGAGAGCGGCGCAATCACAGGTGCTGAGCTTAATAAAATCAGCGACGAGGACCTTATGACCGAAATTGAAAAATATTCTGTTTATGCACGTGTTCAGCCTGAGCATAAGGTGCGAATCGTTAAGACCTGGAAGGCAAAGGGCAAAATCACTGCTATGACAGGTGATGGTGTAAATGATGCTCCGTCAATCAAAAATGCCGATATCGGTGTTGGTATGGGTATTACAGGTACTGATGTAACAAAGAATGTTGCAGATATGGTGCTTGCTGACGATAACTTTGCAACAATTGTTTCAGCCGTTGCAGAGGGCAGACGAATTTATGATAATATTAGAAATTCAATTCAGTTCCTGCTTTCCTCAAACCTTTCAGAGGTTGTTTCAATTTTCGTAGCAACACTCATGGGCTTTACAATTTTCGAGCCAGTTCATCTTCTTTGGATTAACCTTATTACCGATTGCTTGCCTGCACTTGCCCTTGGCCTTGAAAAGGGCGAAAAGGATATTATGAACCGTGCTCCGCGTAATTCTAAGGATGGTATTTTTGCAGGCGGTATGGGTTTTGATGTTGTATATCAGGGCTTGATGGTAACAGCATTAACACTTCTTGCATATTTCTTCGGAACAAATCAACTTGGTGTTACTCTTGCGACAGGTACAGATGAAATTATTCATCAGAATGGTATGACAATGGCATTTTTGACTCTCGCTATGGCAGAGATTTTCCATTCCTTCAATATGCGTTCTCGCCGTCAGTCTATTGTGAAGATGGGCAGCATTAACTGGTATCTTGTAGGTGCTATGGTGCTTAGTCTTGTGCTTTCAACCGGAGTCATTTATGTTCCGCTGTTTGCAGAATGGTTTGATTTTGCTCATATCAGCTTGCTTGAGTATGGTATTTCACTTCTTCTTGCAGTTTGCGTAATACCGATTGTTGAAATTGTAAAGGCAATTCAAAGAGCATTAAAAAAATAATATAAATAAATGATATAAAAAAGCTACCCCGCTGATTTCAGCGGGGTAGTGCTTTTGTTCAGGAAATGAACAGAATTATTGTTTATCTGTAATAATTCCGTTGTCTATTGCAATATTGTATGCCATAAGCTGAGTTACGACTGCACCTAAAACAGGATTCAAAAGCGGAATGGTATCGTCATAATCGATAAAATCGACAGTGTTTGTTTTTATATTTTTTGGTATTATCTGTAGACAGTCATTTGCTGATTTTACAAGTATATCATAAAAGCTTTCGTTAGATGCGTAGCCGATAATATTGCTGCTTTTTCTTTTTAGATTTTTCAGCTCACTTGCAGGAACAGCATATATATCTTTGCTGTATGCAAATGACAGAAGATATGCACCATAAATTGCTGATGCAAAATCAACATTAGTTCCTGTAAGCAGCAGGCGATTTTTATCTGCTTTTTGCACTATATGCTTAATCAGGTACTCACTTTCGAGTACATATTTAATCTTGTTGCCAAGCGACCGAAGCATTTTTGTTGCAATCTTTATATAAAGCTCTGTTACTACCTGATTTTTCTCTCCAAAATAAAGTGCAAGCAGAGATAGAGTAATATATTTTAAGCTGTATCCGGCTGTTGTTACTGTGCCTTTTTCGTTAAAATCAAGGCTGATTGCATACCCGTTTTCAGTATCAAAATCAAGAATTGCTATCATTCGTGCTCCGCCGGCATTTGCACGGTTAATTACTGCATTACACTGCTCGTTGGTTTTATTGCCTATAACTATAACAAGTGTACTTTTATCAAGTATCGGGTTTGAATAGATGAATTCCGACATCAGCACTGGAATAGCAGGGATATCAACAAGCACTTCGAAATTATATGCCCCTGCAAGTACACAGCCATAATCCTCACTGCTTCCGACAATATATATTCGTTTTATTTTGTCAATTTTTATTTTAAGAAAATCAAAGTCTATTTTGTCTGCACGTATATATTTTTCTAACAATGCATCGATCAGCTGTGGCTGAGTAAAAATTTCCTTGCGCATATAATTTGGGAAATTGCCCTTTTCGTTTGCAGGCACAATAGGCTTTATATCTTTTCTTTTTTTAATAAAAAATCTTCCCTTGCTTTTTATGCTTTGGTGCTTTTTCATGTGTGACTGCCCCTTTGAAAACAGATAATATTCATCTTGCTAAACTAAAATTTATTTTCCCGGTATCAGCTTTGCAACAATTACCGACATGTCATCCCTATGGCGCACATCACTGTGAGCAACTGCGAAATTGAGTATTTCCTTTGCACGGTCATTGGGACTGTCGCTGTCGTCAAAGCGCAGGAATTCATCAAGCAGCTCCTCGCCGATATCTGTTATACCGTCGCTCATCATAATAATTTCATCATCAACATTTAAAACAGTTGTCCGTTTTGCAAATTCAATTCCTCTCAGTATTCCTGCAGGCATTGAGGACAGCTCGCATTTTGTAACGGAATGGTTTTTAACTATATACGACCTTGGTGCACCGGCTTTGAAAAATTCGCATTTGCCCGTAAATAAATCGACACAGGCACAGTCGAGTGTTGCGAGGCTTTCCTCACTGCTTTTTACAAGCAATGCACTGTTTACTACCTTAAGTGATGAATCAAAGCCGAAGCCTGCCGACAGCAGCTTTGACAGCAGTCCCGCACCCATTGCACCATCAAGTGCTGCACGGCTGCCTTTTCCCATTCCGTCACTGATAATAAAAATCATATGACCTCTTGAGTCGTTGATTGTTTTGATTGTATCACCGCATAAATTACCCTCTGCGCAGTATTGTGCAAAACCAAAGCTCATTTTGAAATTTGGTTTTTCAATAATGGTAAGCATAAGATTTGATCCTGAATAATTTGTCCTGCTTTTTTCAAAATCACGGCCGCATATTTTTGTGATTTCGTTTTTTATTCTCGGACTTTCAAGTCCTTTTGTTTTTGAAGATGCAAGAATTTCTATTCTCATACGGTCGTACTTGTCCACAATGACAGAAATATTTTCGGGATAAATATCGTATTCGCCAAGCATCCGTCTTATTTTACCTGCTGATTTAAAATCAAACATTTCTGCATCATCAAATTCAAATGCAAGGTCACCAAGCATATCGGATATCGAAAAGAACTGATCGGCTGCAACCATTCTCAGTTCACTTTCCATAGGCTCAAAGCTGCCAAGCTCGTTAATTTTTTCGCGCACATCGCGCACACTTTCACTAACCTGTGCAAGTGCCGAGGCGGCAAAACGCAGTCTTACAACAAGGCTTTGCCTCAGACTGCCGTCGGGTGCAATGTCAGCACCGCTTTCAAAAAAATCGGATATTCTTTCTGTCAGAACCTCAGGCAGAAGCACCATAATTATCGATGCCAGAACACTTTCGATAACGCAGCATACGGAAAAGCTTCCCATATTTGCTGCAGCTGCGAAAAATACCATAGAAAGTGAGAATCCAATACCTATCCCGAGACTCGATATGGATGTGAAAAGTCCTGCTACCAGTGCAGAAAAAGCATATGCGCCGAGCAGGAACATACTGTTTTCTCTGCTTATGCCGAGTGCAAAGCCCAGACAAAGTGAAATAATAAGTCCCCAGCTTTGAGAACCGAAGCGTATTGCTATCAGGATAACTGCAACGGCAATGATTCTTGCGGGTGATACGCCCAGTATTTCAATAAATGAAAGTCCCGAAAGTATGACTGCAACAAAAACCAGCAGACAGGTAGTATCTGTAACGGGTAATGCTTTATACTTCAGCCTTTTTAGGTTGCAGTGAACCGCTCTGAAAAAAAAGAAGGAGGCACCAAGCGCAAGTACAGCTTCGCCGAAGGTCAGTGCATATGCACCTATAACCTCGGAATCCTTGATATTCATTACAAGTCCTGTTGACAGCACCGATAAAAAAGATACAAGCATCGGCAGATAAACTTCTTTTCTGGCATTAAACATATTTATTGCCAGAGTACCGAGTGTAGAAATAATAACTGCACTGAAATATCTTATAGCATCTGAACTGTCACAAAAAATTATGTATCCTATTCCTGCGCCGACTGCCGAGAATAAAAAATTTTTTTTACTGGATACTGTTATTAATGATATTGCAAACGGACAGCTTCCGCCGACAACTGATGAAAAGCTTAATATAAAGGAAAGCACAAGCCAGACTAAACGGCCTGCTGTGTCCTTTAATATATGTTTGTATGAATTGTTGATTTTTAATTTTTCTTTGACCTGCATTGTTAACCCTTTCACACTGACACCTTTCATCACCAGACATATTATATTTAATTGCAAATGCAAAATATGTAAAAAAAGACAAGCTGTCAGAGGAGAAACAAATAATTTATTTCCAAAAAATGAATTTTTTGTGTTTTTAGGAAAAAACTATTGACAAATCAGCAAAATGGTTATACTATTATAACAGAGTTAGCACTCGGTTATCGAGAGTGCTAATGCGTATCAAGCGCAAAAGAGGTGTGAAAGGGATGATTAGCGAAAGACGTTTGGCAATACTCAATCTGATTATTGAGCATTACCTTCGCACGGGTGAGCCTATGGGCTCAAAAACACTTTGTCAGCTGCTCCCTTATTCTGTTTCGAGTGCTACAATCAGAAATGAAATGGCACATTTGTCAGAGCTTGGGTATCTTGAACAGCGTCACACAAGCGGCGGTCGTGTTCCAAGCAAGGCGTCATACAGGTATTATGTTGACAGATTGATGGAGCCGTGCTCGCTTTCCAATTATAATAAGCAAAGAATTGACGAGGTGTTATCTGTTAATTCAGGCGATCCTGAAAGATTGTTTGCTGATGCCGCAAGACTGATTGCGCAGTATACACACTGCACAGGCTTTTGCTGTGCTATTGAGGATTCGCTTGACTGTATACAGGGTGTTGATCTTATCCCGGCAGGCAATTCAAAGGCAATGCTTGTTATGCTGACAGTCGGCAGCAAGATAAAATCATCACTTATTAATATATCCTGTCCGCTTGATGATGATTTCAGATTCCTTTTTTATGAGGTAATGAACAGGCTGTTTATCGGCACACCGCTTACAGAGGTTAACCTTTCGCTGATTCAGCGTTCGGTGCTGATAGCCAAGGAAAGAGTATTTGATCTTTTGCCGATACTTACCTCACTGTGTTCACTGTGCAGCGAGGCATCACAAAGCAGGCTGATACTTGAGGGCGAGACAAATCTTCTCTCCCATGAGGAATTAGGTAACGAAGTTTATAAAATTCTTTCCTTCCTTGCCGATAAAGAAAAGATGATTGATTTTTCAAAGCTTTTTGCAGCGTCAAATGCAAAGCGTGCAATGTTTATCGGTGATGAAAATCCGCTTTATGAAATGAAAAATACATCAACTATCATTTCAAAATTCACTTATGGCAATAATCAGACAGCTACTTTGGGTATGATTGGCTCAACAAGAATTGATTATAAGCACATCATCCCATGTGTGGAATATATATTTAATACAGTTGACCGCCTGCTTGCAGGCAACCACTGATTAAAGGAGGCATAAAATGAGCAAGAAAAAAGCAGAAAAAACAAAGGCTGAGCAGGAAATTAAAGAAGAGCTTGAGCCTGAGGAAAAGGCTGAGGAAGAGGTTAATCCTCTTGAAAAGGAGCTTAACGATACAAAGGAACAGCTTTTAAGAGTAACTGCGGAATATGCAAATTTCCGTAAGCGTTCAGAGAAAGAAAAGAATGACAGCTTTGCATATGCAACAGCAAAAACCGTGTCAGAAATCCTTGCTGTTATTGATAATCTTGAGAGAGCACTCTCAAATGAGCAGGAGGATTATGAAGGACTTAAAAAGGGTGTTCGGATGACCTATGACGGTTTGATGGCATCACTTGAAAAGCTTGGTGTTACAGCCTATGGCGAAAGCGGTGAGCAGTTTGACCCGAACTTCCACAACGCAGTAATGCACGTTGAGGATGACAGTCTGGAGACAAACGTTATCACAGATGTATTTCAAAGAGGCTATAAAATAAATGATAAGGTTGTAAGACCTGCAATGGTTAAAACAGCCAACTAATAATAAATTTGGGAGGAAAAATATTATGTCAAAGATTATAGGTATTGATTTAGGTACAACAAACAGCTGCGTAAGTGTTATTGAAGGTGGCGAGGCTGTAGTTATCGCAAATGCAGAGGGTGCAAGAACTACTCCTTCAGTAGTTGCATTTTCTAAGGATGGCGAAAGAATGGTAGGCAACGTTGCAAAGCGTCAGGCTATCACAAACCCGGATAAAACAATTGCATCCATTAAAAGACACATGGGTACTGACTACAAAGTAACCATTGATGGCAAGGCTTATACTCCACAGGAGATTTCTGCTATCATTCTTCAGAAGCTTAAGGCTGATGCTGAGGCTTATCTCGGCGAGACAGTATCAGAGGCTGTTATCACAGTTCCTGCATATTTCACAGATGCACAGCGTCAGGCAACAAAGGACGCAGGTAAAATCGCAGGTCTTGAGGTAAAGAGAATTATCAACGAGCCAACAGCTGCTGCACTTGCATTTGGTATTGATAAAGAGGACGACCAGAAGGTTATGGTATATGACCTTGGCGGCGGTACCTTCGACGTTTCAATCATTGAAATGGGCGACGGTGTTCAGGAGGTTCTTGCAACAGCAGGTAACAACCGTCTCGGTGGTGACGATTTTGATAAAAAGGTTATGGACTGGATTGTTGCTGAATTTAAAAAGGACAATGGCATTGACCTTTCAGGCGACAAGATGGCTATGCAGAGAGTTAAGGAAGCAGCTGAAAAGGCAAAGATTGACCTTTCAGGCATGACAACAGCACAGATTTCTCTTCCATTCATCACAGCAGATGCAACAGGTCCTAAGCACCTTGAGCTTACACTTACAAGAGCTAAGTTTAACGAAATGACAGCTGACCTTGTTGAGGCAACAATGGGTCCTGTTCGTCAGGCTATGAGCGACTCAGGTCTTTCAATGGGCGAGATTGACAAGGTTCTCCTTGTTGGTGGTTCAACAAGAATCCCTGCTGTTCAGGAGGCTATCCAGAAGTTCAGCGGCAAAGAGCCATTCAGAGGTATTAACCCTGATGAGTGCGTAGCTATGGGTGCTGCACTTCAGGGCGGTGTACTCGGCGGTGATGTTAAGGGTCTCCTTCTTCTTGATGTAACTCCGCTTTCACTCGGTATCGAAACAATGGGCGGCATCAACACCGTTATTATTGAAAGAAATACAACCATCCCTACAAAGAAGAGCCAGATTTTCTCTACAGCTGCTGATAACCAGACCTCAGTTGAGGTTCATGTTCTCCAAGGTGAGAGAGAGTTCGCTAAGGATAACAAGACTCTCGGTATGTTCCACCTTGATGGTATTCTCCCTGCAAGACGCGGTGTTCCGCAGATTGAGGTTACCTTTGATATTGATGCCAACGGTATTGTTCATGTATCAGCTAAGGATCTTGGTACAGGCAAGGAGCAGGCTATCTCTATCACAGCATCATCAAATATGAGCAAAGAGGATATTGATAAGGCTGTTAAAGAGGCAGAGCAGTTTGCTGAAGAGGATAAGAAGAAGAGAGAGGCTGTTGATATCAGAAATAATGCTGATCAGATGGTTTATCAGACAGAAAAGCTCCTTTCAGAGGATGGCGACAAGTTCTCAGCAGACGATAAGTCAGCTCTCCAGACAAAGGTGGATACACTTAAAGAGGCCCTTAAGGGCGAAAATCTTGATGCAATCAAGACTGCACAGGAGGACTTGCAGACAAAATTCTATGAGGTATCACAGAAGCTTTACGAAGCAGCTCAGGCAGCAGGTGCTGATCCTAACGCAGCAGGTGCAGGCTTTGATCCTACGCAGGCAGCAGGCGGTGCAGATGCCGGTTATACAGATGCAGACTACACAGAAGTTGACGACAACTAATAAATTCAGACCGTGATAAATGGGCTGAACCACGCACAATAAATTTTTAATTTGAAAAGGTTAAAGTAATTATAAAATCTAACCAACTTGTGAATATCGAATTCACAAGTTGGTTGTGCGTTTTTCATTTTTTGCGATAAAGCAGTACACTTGTACAGCAATTATCGCAAGAAAATAAAATTCATCTCCATTTCTCGCAGTCTGTAATATATAAAAACAAATCAGAGTCAGAATTCTGAATTTGTTTTTTCATTTTACTTAGATTGGGGGCAAATAAATGCCTGAGGATAAAAGAGATTATTACGAGGTGCTTGGCGTCAGCAAGGGCGCAAGCGACGATGAGATAAAAAAAGCGTATAGAAAAACAGCTAAGAAATATCACCCCGACCTTAACCCCGATAATGCGGAGGCCGAGGCTAAATTCAAGGAGTGTAACGAGGCTTATGAGGTTTTATCAGACCCTCAGAAAAAGGCACGTTATGATCAGTTCGGTTTTGCCGGTGTTGATCCGAATTATGGTGCAGGTCAGGGCGGAGCAGGCTTTGGCGGCGGTTTTGGTTTTGATGGTGCTGATATAGATTTGGGTGATATATTCTCATCATTTTTCGGCGGTGGTTTTGGCGGCGGAAGAAATCCGAATGCACCTCAGCGCGGTCGTGATTTGCAGGCGTCTGTCAGCCTTACCTTTGAGGAGGCGGCAAAGGGCTGCAAAAAGACGATTGAGGTTATGCGTGTTATGGACTGCAGCGATTGCGGCGGTTCAGGTGCAGCAAAGGGCACATCACCTACAACCTGTCCCGAATGTCAGGGCAGGGGTGTAATCAATGTTCAGCAGAGAAGTCCGTTCGGCGTTATGACAACACAGAGAACTTGTTCACGCTGCGGCGGAACAGGCAAAATCATCACAACACCCTGTCAGAAATGTAACGGCAAGGGCAAAGTGCGTGCGAAAAAGAAGATTGATATTAATATTCCTGCCGGTATTGACAATAATCAGGTTGTCAATGTGCGCGGCTTCGGCAATGCAGGCTCAAACGGCGGACCTGCAGGCGACCTTAAGGTTGTTGTAAATCTTAAAAAGCATCCTTATTTTAATCGTGACGGCTATGATGTTTGGGTTGACAGGCATATTTCTATTGTGCAGGCAACTCTTGGTTGTGAGATACAGGTGCCTACTCTTGATGGTGATGTTAAGCTGAATATCCCTGCGGGTACACAGCCCGGTGAAGTGTTTACACTCAAGGGCGGCAAGGGTATTCAAAGGCTCAACGGTATTGGTAAGGGCGAAGAATATGTACGGGTTGTTGTGGATATTCCAAAGAGTGTTACAGATGAGCAGAGAGAGCTTTTAAAGCAGTTTGATAAATCCTATACACCGCCTAAAAATAAAGAGGGCTTTTTTGATAAATTTAAGAAAAAGTAAAAAAAAGCAGGATTGAATTTATCAATCCTGCTTTTTTCGTGACTGAAACCTGTCCTGAAATAGCATAAAATATCAGGAAGATAAACAGTATCAATGCTATAATTGAACCACAGAAAGGGATGAAGCAATGAATTATATTCAGGGTTTGCAAAATGCAATTGATTATATTGAAGAACATCTGACTGAAGAGCTGGAGATTGAAGTTGTTGCTGCACAATCAGGTCTTTCAACATTTTATTTTCAGCGGATTTTCAATATACTTTGCGATTTTTCAATTGGTGAATATATCCGTAACCGCAGGCTGACTCTCGCCGGCAATGAGCTCAGCAGCACGGATGCAAGGGTAATTGATATCGCATTAAAATATGGATATGACACACCTGAGAGCTTTGCAAGAGCGTTTTCGAAGTTCCATGGAATAACGCCCTCACAGGCAAAGAAAAACAGTTCAACTCTGAAATCATTTTCACGTCTTTCTGTCGAAATCAATTTAAAAGGCGGTAGTATTATGAATTACAGAATTGTAAAAAAAGAAGCATTCAAGGTGCTTGAAAAGGTCAGCAAGCAAAGCATTGATGATGAACAAAACAAAAATACGATACCCGATTTCTGGACGCAGTCACATCAGGACGGCACTGTTAATAAGCTGCTTGAGCTGACGACGGACAAAACAAATATTTTTGGTGTCTGCTATGGTAATACACCAAATAATAAGAAAACCTTTGATTATTCCATAGCGGCATTATATGAAGATGGTACACAGGTGCCTGATGGTTTCAGGGTGAATGAAATACCGGCACGCACCTGGGCGGTATTTGAGTGTATCGGTCCTATGCCTGATGCTGTTCAGCAGACCTGGCACAAAATCTGTGCAGAATTTTTCCCCACAGCAAAGTATAAACCGACATATGAAATGGATATCGAGGCATACCCGGCAGGTGTTATGTCATCACCGGATTATAAAAGCGAAATATGGGTAGTGGTTGAGGAAAAATAAGTAAAATTATAGTTTATATTAGGATGTTACACACCCTAATAATCCGTTTTAATTCGGTAAATATTTTATATTTAATTCTATGTACCATTCTTTTGAGTCGCAAAAGAACGGTACCAAGAAAACGAATCAGGGGGAAGGCATACGCCAATTCCCCCTAATAACCCCCTCTTGATGTTGTGCCGCGCGTACTTACGCACACAGCGGCACAGGCAGCGTTATCTTTACTTTTGTAGGGGCGCACAGTGTGCGCCTGCCAACATCATAGTTGTGCCCACGGGCGAACATTGTTCGCTCCTACGAATCACGCAATCTGCACTTTCGTAGGGTGGTGTGATGTGAACCCTTTTGTCACTACGTGACATTTCCCCTGACAGGGGAATAATATCACACCGTCACATACCAACGGAACGATGTGGGATCGTTCCCTACGATTGTTTATTCAACGCTTACTAATATAAACAATAATTTACCAACTATTTGCACCGATTATATGTATTCCCTGAGCGGAATCATAATGATATGTATCAAGTCTTCGCATATATGAATCATCCGTATGTGCGGCAACCAGCGGAATACTCCCCGAAAACCCCGTTACAACAAGCGTGTGATAATACACTGTTCCGTTACTGAGGCTGATAAAATCGCCGATATCAAGACGGTTTACTGACAGTGCAGCAGCAAGTGGTCCAACTTCCTTATTGCTGAGCATAAATTTTATGAAGTATTCCGCTCCCGACCATGCCGCGGCTCTGTCATTCGGTGAATTATAATACCAGCCTGTATCCTTTGTATAATTCATGACTCCTGTACCTGCATACAGGCATTGTGATGCAAAGCTGGTGCAGTCACCGCCCATTCCGTCAAAATTAAGGTATTTGCTGTTTCGCTTAAAGGCCCATTCCTTTGCATAGGAATGGGCTTTTTCACGGTTGTACTGAATAAATCGCATCTCAATTCTCCTTAATTGTTTTACTATATCATAATATGCAGCTTAAGCATAGATATCTGCATCCTATGTATGTGAGTATTGTATCTTTATTTTTACATATTATAATAAAAACAAAGGATGAAGAGAAAGGAGGGCAAGATGAGAATAAATATAATTGAAAATGCCGAAGTGACGGAAACTGAAATAACAATTGAATGCTGCAAAGCAGATGATAAAATTTTGCAATTGCTGAATTTAATGAAAAAATATGAATGCAGTGATAGAAGAATTATAGGAATATCAAATGGGGAAACCTATTGCATAGATAAAAAGGATATTTTCTATTTTGAATCTGTAGACAGAAAAACATTTTGCTATACGTCAGACGGAATTTACGAAATCTCAATGAAGCTTTATGAAATCGAGGAGCAGTTTGAAAACGATGATTATATAAGAATATCCAAATCAGCAATCGTTAATTTAAATAAGATTAAGTCTATAAGACCTGATTTCGGAAGCAAAATTTTAGCAACGATGGAAAATAGTGAAAAAATATATATTTCAAGGCAATATGTGCCGGTATTGAAGAAAAAACTGGGAATAGGGGATAAATAGATATGAAAAATTTTATTAAAATAATCGGTCAGCTTCCAAAATATACAGCATATTCTTTTTCAATTAGTATGTTTGTGATTACGGTAATAGGACTTATTGCAGGAGCAAAAACAATATCAATTAATATGCTTGTTCAGCTTTTTGTCGTATGTTTTGTGGCTGCTGTGCTGCAAATGATTGCATTTAGTGAAATTTGTATTAAAAAAATGATTTATATAAAAAGGCTGGCATTATTTATGTTTCCGTTTTTAGCCGTGATAACAGCTTTTGCGTTAGGATTTAATTGGTTCCCGAAGGAGAATATATTAGCATGGCTTATATTTATAGGTGTATTTGTATTATGTTTTATTGTGAGTGCAATTTTATTTGAAATACATTTTAAAATAACAGGTGATAAGTATACAGGTATACTTAATGAATATAAAGATAAAAACAATAAAAAGGATTAACATATTATCAAAAATAAAAAGGCATCTGCTACGTTTTTTCATTCTGCCGTAGTAGATGCCTTTATTTATTTTAATTTTATGGTTTGATTAATTCCAAATTTATCAGTCTGTTTATCTTTTTGTATGCTCATCAAGAGTGAGGTAATAGCCGTTAAGGAAATTTTCTTTGAAATATTTAACCTCATCAAGCTGAATTTCATCAATCAGTTTTTCCTGAGCCTGCAATGCCTTTTCAAACTCAAGGTTGCCCATTCTGTGTTCTTCAATACATTTGATAAGCGCGCTGATTTTATCTGCTGCCTTAACAAGTACCCAAAGCTCCTTATCCTCCTCCTGTTTTTCAAACAGGGGGATATAGTCGTTTTTGAATTCATCGGGCAGCATTTCAATCAGTCGTTCACCTGCGATGTGCTCAATATCCTTGTAAACATCCTTGATATTATCGTTGTAATATTTAACAGGTGTTGGCATATCGCCTGTGATTACCTCGGTTGTATCGTGGTAAAGTGCAAGCAGACAGGCTCTTTCAGCATTATAGCTTTTGCCGAATTTTTTGTTGCCGATTAATGCAAGTGCATGGGCTATTACTGCGACACAATGGCTGTGCTCTGCAATGTTCTCTTTTGAGGTGTTGCGCATTAAAGCCCATCTGTCAATCAGCTTCATTCGGTTAACCATTGCAAAAAAGTTGCTGTCCATTACTGCTCCTCCGCTTTTGCAATATTTATACCTAATTCGTCAAGCTGAATATCGTCAATTGTGCTTGGTGCACCGCTCATAAGCTCGCTTGCATTCTGAACCTTAGGGAATGCAGTAACATCCCTGAGACTGTCTGCACCGCAGATAATCATTGCAAGTCGGTCAAGTCCGATACCCATACCACCGTGAGGCGGTGATGCGTAGTGATATGCTTCAACAAGGAAGCCGAATTTAGCATCAATCTCTTCCTGTTCCATTCCGAGCAATTCAAACATTTTGTTCTGGAGTGCACAATCGGTAATTCTCATAGAGCCGGAAGAAAGCTCTGTGCCGTTTAATACAAGGTCAAACGCTTTGGCTCTTACCTTGCCCTTGTCGGTGTCAAGGTATTCAATACACTCTTCCATAGGCATTGTGAACGGATGGTGCATGGCTACCCATTCGCCCGTTTCCTCATCCTGCTCAAAGAATGGCATTTCGGTAATCCAGAGGTAATTCCACTTGCCCTCAGGAATTATGCCGAGTTCCTTGGCGATAACAAGACGGAGTGAACCGAGAATGGAAAGTGCAGCTGAGGTTTTGTCAGATATAATAAATACACAGTCACCCTGTTCTGCGCCAAGCTCACTGATCAGTGCATCCAGCTCACCATCCTTTAAGAATTTGTTAAAGGAGCAGGCAGGTGCTTCATCAGCCCAGCGGATATATGCAAGACCTTTTGCACCGATACCCTTTGCATGCTCGGTTAATTTGTCAATTTTCTTTCTCGTATATGCTGCTGCTGAATTCTTAGCAACGATTGCTTTTACTGAACCGCCGTCTGCAATTGCATTTTTAAATACAACAAAATCAGTTTTGTCAGCCCAGTCAGTGATATCGTTAATCAGCATACCAAAGCGTGTGTCAGGCTTGTCTGAGCCGTATTTTTCCATAGCCTCGGCAAAGGTCATACGCGGAAGCGGCATAGGGATATCAACACCAACTGTTTCCTTCATAAGCTTTGTGATAAAGCCCTCAGCCATTTCCATAATATCGTCTGTATCAACAAATGACATTTCAAGGTCAATCTGTGTGAATTCCGGCTGCCTGTCTGCTCTTAAGTCCTCATCTCTGAAGCAGCGTGCAAGCTGAATGTAGCGGTCAAAGCCTGCTACCATACAAAGCTGCTTGTAAATCTGCGGTGACTGCGGCAGAGCATAGAACTTGCCATTGTGAATACGTGATGGAACAACATAGTCCCTTGCACCTTCAGGTGTGGACTTTATCATCATTGGTGTTTCAATCTCGATGAAATCGTTGTCATAAAAATAATCTCTTGCAATTTTTGCAATTTTGTGACGCATTAAAATGTTCTGTGTAAGTTTCTGATTTCTGAGGTTGAGGTAGCGGTATTTGAGTGTGGTTTCATCGCCTACCTTTTCGGAATTTACAATTTCAAAAGGCGGTGTTTCAGCCTTGGAAATAATACGGAATTCTTTTACATTAATTTCAATTTCGCCTGTTGGGATTTCCTTGTTCTTGCTTTCGCGCTCACATACTGTGCCGACTGCTGCAACAACATATTCAGACCTTACAGCCTGTGCCTTTGCAAAAATGTCTCTGTCGGTTGTATCGTTGAATGAAAGCTGAATAATACCTGTTCTGTCTCTCAAATCAATGAAGATGAGGTTGCCAAGATCACGCTGTCTCTGACACCATCCAAATAATGTAACCTCTTTTCCTGCATCTGCAAGTCTCAGCTCGCCGCAGTAATTTGTTCTTTTCAAGCCTTTTATTGTTTCTGCCATTTCAGTTCTCCTCGTTATTAACAAAAAATGTGCATAATTATCTGTTTGTTTTATTAAGTGATGTTACTTCTCTTATTCCTGATTTCCTACTCCGAATAATGAGCCGAAATCAAATTCCTCGCCATTAATTTCCAAATCAGCGAGCTGCTCAGCAAGGGATATGTTGTAAAAACCACTTACAAAGGTATCCAGTGCAATTTCAGTTTCTTCGCCGCTTGTCATATTTTTCAGCTTGGCAACGCCTGTTTCAACCTCGTTATCACCGATAACAATATTGAATTTTGCACCAAGCTTGTCTGCATATTTCATCTGTGCACGTACAGAACGCTGGTTTAAATCCATAAGTGCTCCGAAGCCCTCTGCACGCATATCCTTAACAATCTCAACAGCTTTGAGTGTTGCTTTGTCACCGAGTGCAACAACAAAAAGATCAGGTACGTTTGCATCAGGGAACGGGGCGTTTTGTGCTTCCATTAAGAGCATAAGTCTTTCCAGCCCCATTGCAAAGCCGAGTGACGGGGTTTTCTGTCCGCCGAGCTCGTCAACAAGTCCGTCATATCTTCCACCGCCTGCAACCGTGCCCTGTGAACCGATTGAGTTTGAAATGAATTCGAAAACGGTTTTCGTATAATAATCAAGACCTCTTACGATTTTAGGGTTGATAGTAAAATCAATATTCATTGCCTTGAGGTATTGCTGAACCTTTTCAAAATGTTCTTTGCATTCGTCGCAAAGGTAATCAATAACGACAGGGGCATCCTTGGCAATTTCTGAGCAAACGGGGCTTTTGCAGTCTAAAATACGCATCGGATTTCTGTCAAGTCTGTCACGGCAGGTATCGCAAAGCTCGTCAACTCTTGATGAAAAGTATTCCTTGAGTGCCTTGTGGTATTCTGCACGGCAGGTCGGGCAGCCGATTGAATTAATCTCAAGGCTCAAATCCTTAACCTCAAGTGTGTCAAAAATAGATTTGCCCAGTGCAATAAGCTCAGCGTCCGCAAGCGGTGATGCTGTGCCGAAACACTCAACACCGAACTGGTGGAACTCTCTGAGTCTGCCTGCCTGTGGCTTTTCGTATCTGAAGCAGGGACCTACGTAGCACACCTTTTGCGGGAGTGCTTCGTTGCAAAGTCCGTTTTCAAGATATGAGCGCACTGCACCGGCTGTGCCCTCAGGTCTGAGTGTTATTGAACGTCCGCCCTTGTCATCGAATGTGTACATTTCTTTCTGAACGACGTCTGTTGTGTCGCCGACACCACGCTGGAATAATTCTGTATGTTCAAACACCGGTGTGCGTATTTCTTTATATCCGAATTTTTCTGCAATATCAAGTGCAGTTGCCTCGATGTACTGATTTTTGTGTACATCCTTCGGCAAAACATCCTTTGTGCCTTTAATGGCTTTTGTAACAAGTGCCATAATGTGCCTCCGATTAATATAGAATTAAGAAAAACAGGGTGAGATGTTTAGCGTAATGCCGAACCTCACCCATATTATTTGTTTACCTTGATGGGTTGTATCTTGGATTTACAATCTCTCTCCATTCAAAGTCGCCTCGTTCAACACCTCTGATAAGTGCCTCTGCCGTTGCAATATTTGTTGCATAGGGGATGTTGTGTACATCACATAATCTAAGCAAATCACTGTCGCTTGGTTCGTGCGGTTTTGGTGAAAGGGGATCACGGAAGAAAATCAGCAAATCAATCTCATTACAAGCAATTCTGCTTGCAATCTGCTGTCCTCCGCCCTGACTGCCTGCAAGGAAACAATTTATTCTAAGACCTGTTGCTTCTGATACAAGCTTGCCTGTTGTTCCTGTTGCGCATACATCGTGACGGCTGATGATACCGCAGTATGCAATGCAAAACTGAACAAGAAGTTCTTTTTTTGCGTCATGAGCGATAAGTGCAATATTCATAAATTACCTCCATTATATATTTTATATCAAAATAGATTATATTTATTTGCTTTAGTATATTAACATAAATTTGACACGTGTTCAACTATATTATTAAAAAATTGTTTATTATATACTACTAAGTCTTGCTTTTATAAAGTGTATAAGCCTTTGCTGCAAAGCCGAAAATTATATATCACAGCAATGAGCCGACACTCTGGTTTAGTTTGGCATCTGTGTTGTTCTGATACCAATAATCAATGATTTCAGATGTGATTTCAGCTGTTTCACTACCTGAGCCTGCAAGCTCAATTGCGGATGATACTACGATTTCAGGTCTTTCATAGGGTGCATAGGTAATCATAAAACCATTGTTTCTGTCAACACCGTTTACCTTAACCTCAGATGTACCTGTTTTGCAGGCAACATTTGTATCAAGCTGATCAAATATAAAGCTTGGACCGCCGCTTGTTGCAACCATTCTCATACCCTGATATACAGTGTCAAGTGTGCTTTGGCTGAGATCTAAGGTGTCGGCAACGGTTTTGCTTTTTTCGTTAACAATTCCGCTTGAGGTCTGGATAATTGATTTAACGAGATGTACCTCGTAGCGTGTGCCGCCGTTTGCGAGTGTAGCACAGTAGTTTGCCAGCTGGAGAGGAGTGAATAAGTTATCACTCAGACCAATAGCAGTTGTCATTGTGTCACCGATTCGCCAGATACCGCCTGCATTCTCTTTGTTATCCGGAGATGAAAGAATGCCCGATGATTCGGCAATTTCAATTCCTGTTTTCTGACCTAAACCAAAGGAAGATGCGTATTCATCAATTTTATCAATGCCTGTGTCAAGTGCTACGTTATAAAAGAACATGTTACACGAATCCTTAAGGGCAAGCGTTACATTTTCCGTTCCGTGTGCATTGCCGTGCAGACATTTGAATGGCTGACCGAAGAATTCCTGCTGACCGACACACAGGTGTGTAGTACTTGAATTGATAACGCCTTCTTCAAGTGCCGCACAAGCAGTTATAGGTTTAAAGGTTGAACCGGGAGCGTATGTACCGAGTGCAAATCTGCTCCAAAGAGGATTTCTGGGATTCTTTGACAGCTCATCATATTTGTCATAATAATCATTTAAATCAAATGTGGGGTAGGATGCAGCAGCAAGTATTTCACCGCTGTTGCAGTCTTCTACAACCACTGCACCGGCAGAGCCGAGCGAATCAACCTTGTCGCAAACCTCTTTAAGCTTGTTTTGTGCAAGTATCTGCAAATCACGGTCAATTGTGAGAACAACAGTGTTGCCCTGAATTGGTTTTTTTGTGACCTCCTCGGTGATATTTCCGTCCTTATCGACGGTTATAGTCAGTTCACCCGGTGTGCCCTTAAGCTCGCTTTCCATTGCCTGCTCAATACCCGATTCACCAATCTGGTCAGTGATATTGTAACCGTCATCCTTTTTGTTTTTATATTCCTCAGCGTTGATTTTTCGTACTGTGCCGAGAATATGCGGTGCAATTGTGGAATCAGCATATTCTCTGTATGCTACAACCTCGACATCTGCACCAAGATAGGTAGACTTGTCCTCCTTGATTTTAGCAACTGTCTCGTCGCTCACATCATCTGCAATCGTTACAGGGTTTTCATATGAAAACAGCAGTCTGGTGAGCTCATATCTGATGTTGGCTATTTTCAGTGTGAGTGTTTTGTCATAACCCTCAATCTCATATTTTTCAACAACTGCATCATAGCAGTTTTGTGCTGTTGCATATGGCTGAAGATTAAGCATATCGGCACTTTTCATTGTTGTTATATCCTGCTCAATATTTTCACCCTCGGTTTTAAATCTTATATTACCGTTACGGTCAAGTTCAAGCGGAAGATTTTGTGCGTACTCCTCATCATTTGCTTCAAACAGCGTTATCAGATTATATATAATTTTATTTCTTTCCTTATTGTTCTGTGCAGAAGGGAAATAAACAGCATTTAAAATGATAGAGTTACCCTGTCTGTTTGTAACAAGGGAGTTGCCATTCCTATCAACAATTTCACCTCGTGCTGCTTCAATAGGAACAATATATGTATCAACCGTATTATTCTGCTTTGTGTAGTATTCGTTATCACGAATCTGTATTTTATAAAGATTAACTGCAAAGCCGAAAACTGTTGCAATAATCAGCACAAGCGCAATTGTACTCCTTGTGCTTTTATATCTGATTTTCACTTTGCAAGCCTCCTTGAATTATTTTTACTTGTTAAAAATCCTGCTTCTGTTCGTGGTTGAGCCTTGCCTTTATCGGTTTCAGAATAAACCACAAAACAGGAGTTAATATTCCTGTGTATATTGCACAGGGAATGTAGAATGTAAAGATTGTCATTTCGCCGCCGTCAACACCCTTGATGATGATAAACATCAGCCAGTACAGTATGCAGTACAATATGATTGTTACTGCTGATGAAATCATATTGGTGATAAATGTATCACGTGCTATATAGGATACAAGTGCTGATGATATAAGGCAGAAAATTGTAATATAAATACAGTTGAAGCCTAAATGCACAGCGGCTGTTAAATCCCACAGCAGTCCTGAAAAAAGACCGATTAAAGCACCTGCCAGCATATCCTCACCCATAGCTAATATAATTGCTATCGGCAAAAGCAAAAAGCATCTTGCTCCGAATATCTGCGGGAACAGTCCTGCTGTATTCTGCAATAAATCGGCAAGCATAATAATCAGACAATAGCAAAAATATTTAGTTGTTTTTTGCTTTTTTGTCAGTTCCATTAATTTGCCTCGCTTTCAGCTGTAAAGCCGATTAAAACCAGACATTCATCAAGCCTTGTGATATCTGTTCCGGGCTCAATAAGTGCATAGGTTGATATGTTTGTGGTCTCATCATTAATATCTCTTACAGTACCGATTATAATGCCCTTTGGCATAGCAGAGCTTATGCCTGCAGTTGCGATAATTGAACCATAAGCAATTTTGGTTGTTGAGTCAAGATTTTCAAATTTACAGTAGCCGTCCTTGGCAATTTCCGCATCGCCTGTAACATAGCTTAATTCCTTGGTGTTTATGTCATATGCTGACACGCTGAAATCAGGGTCGATAATAGAGCTTACAACGCTGTATGTAGGGTAAGCCTTTTTGATAACACCGACAAGGTATTTGCCGTAAAGCACGGCATCACCGTCTTTAACACCGTTTAAACTACCCTTGCTGATTGTAAATGAGCAATACGGATTTGCGCTGTCACGACCGATAACAGATGCACCGAGATATTTGAAGTCAGGATTATCCTCCTTCAATTCAAGTGCATCCTTATAAAGTTCATTTTGTGATTTTAAATTATTATAGTCGGCAAGCTGATTCTGCAGCTCACCAAGTTCTTTCTGCAGTTCATCTATTTTTTGCTCATACTGTGCATCGCCCTTGGCATTCGATGTGATTTTGTCAAGTCCGTCGGAAAGCTTGCCTGCCACCCAATGTGCAGGAGTGAATATTGTGCCGACAATGCTTGACTGTGCCGATTCTCCGTGACCGTTTGCAGCACATATAAGCATGCCTGCAAGCAGCAGAGCAATGATTGCAACTATTAACTTAAAACGACTGCTTTTCAAAAGATTTTTCATCTCTTATAATGCCCTTCTGAGTTTGATTGATGTTCCGATTGCAACGCAGTTCATTGGATTTTCGGGAATATGTACTGCGATTTTTGTCTCTTGCGAAATTAAGTCTGCAAGTCCTCTGAGCTGACTTGAGCCGCCTGTAAGATAAATACCCTTATCAATAATATCGGCAGCAAGCTCGGGTAATGTAACCTCAAGTGTTTCCTTAATTGCTGCAATGATTTTTGAAACAGGCTCAGATAAAATTTCACGCACCTCTTCTGAGGTGATTTCCGTGCTTTTCGGCAGACCGTTAATCGTATTTCTGCCGCGCACCTCCATAGCGCCCTCGCCGTCATAGCTTGCGGCTGATCCGATTTTCAGCTTTATATCCTCGGCTGTGTTTGTGCCGATAAGTAAATCATGCTCTTTTTTTAAGTAATTTACAATTGCTTCGTCGAGTGCATCGCCGCCTACCTTTATACTTTTGCACGCTGCAATTCCGCCAAGGCTGATAACTGCAACGTCGCAGGTGCCGCCGCCGATGTCAACAACCATTGAGCCTGTTGCATCATATACAGGAAGACCCACACCTAAAGCAGCCGCCATTGGCTCTTCAATCAGCTCAACATCCTGTGCGCCGGCTGAACGTACGGCATCCTCAACTGCTCTTCGCTCAACCTCTGTTACATCACTTGGTATGCTGATAACTACTCTTGTTCTTGTAAAAAGACTTCTTTTGCTTGAGCGGTAAATGAAACTTCTGAGCATATCAGAGGTCATATCGAAATCGGCAATAACACCCTCCTGCAAAGGGCGTACTGCGATAATTGAGCCGGGAGTTCTGCCAATCATAGCCTTTGCCTCGTCGCCTGTCGCAAGCACTCGCTTTGTTTTGACATCAACCGCAACAACACTCGGTTCACGTATGATTACACGGCCTTTTTTGTCACAAATCAGAGTGTTTGATGTGCCAAGGTCAATGCCGATATCCCTTGAAAATAACATATATTTCTCTCACTTTCAAAATGGTAATTCTATCAAGTTTACATAAAAATCCATTATAATTTATTTAATGGTTATATTATATAATAGAGAGTTATTTATAACAATATATAATTTGAAATAATTTTAAAATTTACAAAATTGTAAAATATAAGTAAAATAAATTATTGTTTATATTAATAAGTGCAGGATAAACAATCGTAGGGAACGATGCCCACATCGTTCCGCGGTGTGATGTGGGCATCACACCCTACGAACCACGTAATCTATACCAATGTAGGGGCGAACATTGTTCGCCCGCATAATCCCGTACCCACGGGCGCACACTGTGTGTCCCTACGGGTAATACCTTAATCCAACGCTAAACTATAATTAAATCTCTGTTGTAAACTGATATCCCTGCTTAGTTGCCTCATCAATTACATCGCCAAGAATTTCAGCATTTGTCGCACTTACGGCATGCAGCAGCATGATTTCGCCATTGTGCAGATTATCTGTGATTGTTTTGAGTGCTTCTGCAGGATCACCCGGGTTTTGCGTATCCCAGTCTGCATATGCAAAGGACCAGAAAATACTGTTGTATCCCAGACTGTCTGCAAGTGCAAGTGTTTTCTCGCTGAATTCACCCTTAGGGAATCGAAAGAGCGTCATTCTGTATTTGAAATTTTCTTTCATATAGTTGTCAAGGAAAACAATTTCCTCGGTCGCTTCTTCCTCACTTACTTCATCAAGGGTATAATGACGGTAGGTATGGTTGCCGATTATGTGTCCCTCATCTATCATACGCTCAATAAGCTGCGGATTGTCCTTAACAAAATCGTATGTTACAAAGAAAATCGCTTTTATATTTTTTTCCTTAAGTGTATCAAGAATTGCCGGTGTATAGCCGTTTTCGTAGCCCTCATCAAAGGTCAGGCAGATGAATTTTTCGTCACTCATTATAAAACGGGCATCAAAGCTGCCGTATTTTTCCTGCAGTGACACGGGATCGGCAGGACGTGAGTGGTTTTCACCTCTTCCGGGACCCCAGATAACCTTTTCATTGCTGTAATTGCTTACATTCACACCTGTTGCCTCGAGTGTGGTTTGTGCTGTGTTTGTTGTGTTTTTCGTTGTTTCTGTTGTGTCACTTGTTGTTGTATTTTCTTTACCTGCCGAACAGCCTGCAAGAACAGCGACACATAGCAACGGCAAAATGATTTTTTTGATATTTTTATTAATGTTCATAATGAAAATCCCCCTTGACTTATTTTTGTCAAAGGGGGATTTAATATTTGTGGTAATTAATTGTCTAATTTCCAACCTGCTGATATGATGCCTTTATCTTTACCGATATGAATCAAAAGATTTTCCACTATTTCATCATTTTTCTTGTCAGTAGTAATATATGCTCTTATTTTAATATTGCTGTCATCTGTGTTATTGCTTTCAAGATTATGCAGCAGAACACCGTTTTGATTTCGGATAGTTTTAATAAGATGTGAACGGATGTCAATTTCGCTTTCCTCTGTGCATCTTATTGATATTTTATACAGACATTCAGCACGGCTTTCTTTTTCTTTATTATAATGATTTTTTTTATTAATATATGCTGAAATCGGATGTAAAATCAAATGCAAAAATACAATTGCCAATGCAACGATTATTGAAAATAAAATGTTTGGCGCTGTGCACAAAATGCCTATAGCGGCAGTAGTCCATATCGTTGCAGCGGTTGAAAGTCCTGTAATATTTGTTCCGTCGCGCAGAATAAGACCTGCACCTAAAAAACCTATGCCGCACACAACCTGTGCTGCAATACGTGTTATGTCTATATTGTTGTCATTTGCTATATATGAAAAAGCACAGTACGCATATGCGCCGACACACACGATTACATTAGTTAATATTCCTGCACGATGCTTTGTCCATTGCCTTTCAAAGCCGACGATAAAGCCTAAAATAATGGCAATAATAAGTCTGAGCAAAAAGCCGATAATGGTTGTTATATCCAATAGGTTGTTTATATCAGTCATTATTGATTTTCAGCTCCCTCAACAGATTTCATTTTTAAATATGAATTTATAAATCCGTCGATTTCTCCGTCCATTACTGCGTTTATATTGCCCATTTCAAAGCCTGTTCTGTGATCCTTTGCCATTGTGTACGGCATAAAGACATATGAACGAATCTGGCTTCCCCAGGCAATTTCCTTCTGGTCACCCTTGATATCTTCAATTCTTTCAAGATTTTCTCTTTCCTTGATTTCAACAAGCTTTGATTTGAGCATACGCATTGCAACCTCACGGTTCTGGTGCTGGCTGCGTTCAATCTGACATGAAACTACAATGCCTGTCGGAATATGTGTAAGTCTTACTGCTGATGAGGTTTTGTTAACCTTTTGTCCGCCTGCACCTGATGCACGGTAAACATCCATTTTGATGTCCTCTTCGCGGATTTCAACCTCAACATCATCGTCAATTTCCGGCATAACTTCAAGTGACGCGAATGATGTATGACGTCTGCCGGAGGAATCAAACGGCGAAACACGTACAAGTCTGTGAATACCCATTTCACCCTTGAGATAGCCGTATGCGTTTTCACCCTCAACAAGTATGGTTGCACTTTTTACACCTGCAACATCACCGTCAAGATAATCGAGTGTTGATACCTTGTAGCCGTGTCTTTCGCCCCAGCGGTTATACATTCTGAAAAGCATTTCTGCCCAGTCCTGAGCTTCTGTTCCGCCTGCACCTGCGTGGAACGTGAGCAGGGCGTTGTTGTTGTCAAATTCACCGCTTAAAAGGGTGGAAAGTGTAAGCGCCTCGAGTCTTTTTTCAATATCGTCAACAGATTTGGTGCAGTCATCAAGCAAATTGATGTCTCCCTCTTCGTCTGCAAGCTCAATCATAACAAGAGCATCATCATAATCGTTTTTAACATTTTCATATGATGCAACCTTGGCTTTAAGTGAGCCGATTTTCTGCATTGTTCTTTGGCTGTTTTCCATGTCATCCCAAAAATCGGGAGCTGCACTCAGCTCCTCAAGCTCGGCAACTTCCTTTTTTAACAGGTCAATTGCAAGTGCCTCTTTTAAGTTAGTAACTGTTTTTTCAGATTCAAGCAGTCTGAATCTGAGCTCTTCATATTCAATCATAAATATTTCTCCGTAACGAATTTATATGCATATTATATTCATAATATTATATACAAATTGAACTTATATTTCAAGATTAAAAAACAGTTAATAATATTTTAACTAAAATGTTGATTTATTGTAGTAATGTAATGTATAATAAAGAGACTAGGCAAGGAAGGATTATCCAATGATTATTAATTCAAATGAAAAATGTCCTGTTTGTAATAACAACTTTGCTCAGGAGGATGATGTAGTAGTATGTCCCAAGTGCGGAACTCCGCATCACAGAGCCTGCTACAATTCACTCGGTCACTGTGCAAATTCTGATAAACACAGCTCAGGCTTTGAATATATTTCAAATGCAGATAATAACAATGAGTTTAATGATAAAGAAGACAAAGTGTCATCTGAACACAATAATTCTTACACAGACAATCAGAATTATTATAACCCTCAAAGCAGCGAGTATTATAATAGCAGCACAGCACAGGATGCTTATAGCAATAAAACGAAATGCACGCAGTGTAATGCTGAGATAAATAAGGCTGCTCCGTTTTGCAGCCATTGCGGCGCGAGACAGAATAATGCACAGTATGGTGACTATAATCCGATAAATAATTACGGTTTTGGAAATACCGAACAACAGCAGTATGAAAACGATACGCAGACGATTGATGGCAAAAGCATTGCTGATGTAGCCAATGTTGTAAGAATAAATACACACAGATTTATCCCTAAGTTTATACAGAACAAAAAAATTTCGTGGAATTGGGGCGCTTTTTTCTTTGGTCCATATTATCTTTTTTACAGAAAAATGTATAAGCAGGGCGCTGTATTTTTGGCAATAAATGTTATTGTGCAATTTATAATAAATGGTATTTATGCAAAAGAGTTAAATGCTTTTATGTCCTTTTTTTATGCCAATTATCAGACATTATATAGTAACCCTTCATCTTCACTTGCAAGCGAAATGACTGCTTTGTCAAATGCTGTTATGCCTGCGATGTATCTAATTTTAGGTTCATCACTGATAATAAGTGTAATTATAGCACTTTTTGCAGATTCATTTTATAAAACCAGGGTTATGGAGGTTCTTGACAAGGTTGAGCATAATTTGCAGGAGGGTGCAGACTTTAATGTTTTAAATCCTATGATGGGCGACGCAGCACCCCTTTCACAGGCAGATATGAGGAAACTTTATTTAGGTAAAATGGGTGGAACAAGCATACTGTCCCCGATAGCTGCTTATTGCATCCTTAATATAATTACAAGAATTGTGACACAAATCATTTCACTATTCTAAGGAGGATTTTATTATGAAAGTTAAAAAGGCGATTATCCCTGCGGCGGGAATGGGTACAAGAGTATTGCCGGCATCCAAGGCAGTGCCGAAGGAAATGCTCAATATTGTTGATAAGCCTGCGATTCAGTATATTGTTGAAGAGGCTTTTGCATCAGGTATTGAGGATGTACTTATCATTACTAACAGAGGCAAGGGTGCTATTGAGGATCATTTTGACCACGCATTCGAGCTTGAGGCTAAGCTTGAGGGTAATGAGAGCAAGAAAAAGATTTATGACGATGTAGTTGAATGTTCAAATTTCGGAAATATCTATTTCATTCGTCAGAAGGAGACAAAGGGTCTTGGTCACGCTGTTCTTTGTGCAAAGAGCTTTGTGGGTAACGAGCCGTTTGCAGTTCTTTATGGTGATGATGTTATTCTTTCCGAAACACCTGCAACAAAGCAGCTTTGCGATGCTTATGAAAAATATGGCAAGGGTGCAGTAGGTGTTAAAGAGGTTCCGGGTATGGCAATTACAAAGTATTGCTCACTCGCTGTTGATGAGCTTGAGGGCAATTGCTACAATTGCACAGATATGATTGAAAAACCATCACCAGAGGAAATTATGTCAAACTTCTCAATTCTCGGCAGAGTTGTTATGCCGCCTGAGATTTTTGATATTCTTGAAGAAACTCCGCTTGGTGCCGGCAATGAGCTTCAGCTTACAGATGCAATGAAAACTCTTGCACAGACAAAGGGTGTTGTTGCAGTTGACTATGAAGGTACACGTTACGATATGGGTAATAAGTTCGGTATCCTTCAGGCTAATATTGAGGTTGGCTTAAAGCATCCTGAGACTAAGGATGAGCTTAAGGCTTACCTTAAAGACATTGCAAAGGATTTGGATTAATCGAACAAAAGGATTTGTGCTTAACCAAGGCACAAAACGCAGGCATACTTGCGTATGCCGAGTATTTTTAACGAAAGGAAAGTGCAAATAATCCCACTTTAAATCGTGTTAGGACTATTTGCTTTACCCTATTATGATTAAAATTGAACGTACAAGCGTAATGAATTTTGACAATGCTATGCGCGGCGCAAGAAATCCGCTCAATTCATGGGCAAGATATGATTCCTCATTTGATGAACAGGGCAATTTTGTTTTCGGCGAAAACGATTTAAGCCTTGCAAAGCGTCTTTGCAGTGCCGGCACGGATCACAGAAAGTTTGTCAGAATGATACAGGTATGTGTTGATGTTACTGCTCCGCTTTATTGGTGGAAGGAGTATGACACCTATAAGGTAGGTACTGTTGCAAATTCAACATCAACGATGCACAAAATTACATCAAAGCCATTTGAGCTTGATGATTTTTCCGTTGACCATATGAACGAAGAGGGAATTGAGGCTATGAAAAAGCTTGTTGAAACCCTCGAGGATTTGCGCCTTCGTTATATTGAAACCAAGGATAAGGAACTGTGGTACACAATCATTCAGCTTTTGCCAAGCTCATATAATCAGATGCGCACCTGTACGCTCAACTATGAAAATCTTTGCAGCATTTATTATGCAAGACGCAATCATAAGCTTGCAGAATGGCACACCTATTGTGATTGGATTAAAGAATTGCCGTATTTTGCAGACTTATTTATACAGGAAGAAGTAAAGGATTGATTAAATGTCTCAATATTATTATAACCCCTTTGGCAGCAGTGATGTAAATGAGGCAATGCAGCGTGAATATAACAGACAGCTGAGAATTAAGCAGGAAAAGCACGAAATCAGAATGATTAGCCTTTCAATGGGTTGTGCAATTATCGCTTATCTTGTGATTCAGCTTTCGGTATCCTCGCTGCTCGTTCCGCTCGGTCTTTATGATCTTTATCTGAGCAATCCTGTTTTTCAGTACGGTTTTACCGTTTTGGCAGTATCCTTTTTGTCAGTTGCTGTGCCGTTTGGTATAATGGCACTTGTGAACAAAAAAAACTATACTGCTCCTATTATACCTAATCAAAGACTTAAAGCATCAAAGGCTTTCATCTGGATATGCTTCGGTATGCTGTGCTGCGTGGCAGCTAATATAGTTGTATCGTTGGTTATAACCTTTTTTGAAGGACTTTTCGGATTAAAGTTTAACGGCGGCGAGATAACTGAGCCGGATTCTGTTTTTGCCTGTGTTATGTATCTTGTAGGTGTATCAATTATTCCTGCAATCTGTGAAGAGCTTGCCATGAGATGTTTTTCACTTCAGCTGCTCAGAAAATACGGCAAAGGCTTTGGCGTTGTTGCCGTAAGCATTGTTTTCGGACTTCTTCACGGCAATGTTGTTCAGTTTATATTTGCGTTCATAATCGGCTTGGTGCTCGGTTATGTTACAGTCAGAACAGACAGTATTGTTCCTGCAATTTTTATACATGCACTTAATAACGGAATGTCTGTTGTTCAGTCGGTTGTTAACTATGCAGCAGGTGAAGAGATTGCCAATACGGTTACAGTGCTTATGTATTTGCTCTGGGTAGCAGTTGGTGTTTTTTCCGGAATTTATCTTCTTATAAAAAAAGAGCTGTTTTTCAGGGATAACAGTAATAACAGTGTGCTCACAACAGGGCAAAAGTTTACTGCTTTCCTTTTTCCATGGATGCTCATACCAATGGCAATTCTGATTATATTAACACTGGCTACTATTGATAAGGTCTGATATGGATAATGTGTTTATGCAAAGGGCAATGGAGCTTGCAAGGCTCAGTGCACTTGAGGGCGAAGTGCCTGTTGGTGCCGTTGTCGTTAAGGATAATGAAATTGTAGGCGAGGGCAGGAACAGGCGTGAGCTTGGCAAAAATGCACTCTATCATGCAGAGCTTGAGGCTATCGACAGTGCTTGCAAAAAGCTTGGCGGCTGGAGACTGTGGCAGTGTGAGCTTTATGTTACTTTGGAGCCGTGCCCGATGTGTGCCGGTGCAATTATCAATGCCAGAATAAAAAAGGTTTATTTTGGTGCGTTTGATAAAAAAGCAGGTTCATTCGGCTCAATTGCAGATTTTAATACCATTCCTTATAATCATAAGCCTGAGATTGTGTCAGGTGTTATGGAAGCGGAATGCTCAGCAATGCTTACGGGATTTTTTAGAGAGCTTAGAAAAAATAAATAAAATGGATAAAAAAGACATTCTCCGAAACCGGAGAATGTCTTTTTTATGTTGATGTTGTAAATTATTGTTTATATTAGTAAGCGTTGGTCAAACAATCGTAGGGAACGATGCCCACATCGTTCCGTTTACGTTTACACGTTATGATACAATTCGGTGCGATGTTATTCCCCTGTCAGGGGAATAACATTGCAGTGACAAAAGGGTTCACATCGCACCCTACGAAACACGTAATCTACACCAATGTAGGGGCGAACATCGTTCGTCCGCCAATATTATCGTTGTGTCCACGGGCGATCAATGATCGCCCTCTACGGTAATACCTCAATCCAACATTATTGATATAAACTATAATTTAGTAATGAAAAAAGCAGTATGAAACAGAATGTTCCATACTGCTTTTGTTTACTGCTGCTTTTCAGTTATTTCTTCATGATAATTGGTGTTCATATCAACTGTTTCTTTTTCATTTACAGTTTTATATTTATCCTGATAATAGTTTTCAAGATGTGAATTAAAGGTGCCGTCAGGAGCAATATCAATTACAGTGCAGCCTCTCTGCAGACCGAATTTCATAATGCCTGTATAGGCAAGATAGTCGATTGAATAACCATATGAAAGCTTGATACCCTTGTAATCAATCTGGAAATTATTAAGGTGATCGTGGCCGCAGAACATACCCTGTGTTGAGCCAAGCTCCTCAGCCTTATCAAAGAAGCCGTAGTTGTGCTCACTTGTATAAACTGAATATTCCTTTTCGCCTGCTTTACCATAGATATATTTTACGTTATCTGTATCCTCAAAGCCATTTGCCTTATATTCGTCCCAAGCCTCTTTGTATTCCGGAATAGCAATATGGAAGAATACAAGCGATTTTGGCATAGTGTTATTGTTTTCTACCTTAAGGCCGTTTAATGTATCCTCATACCATTTTACCTGATTTTCATGGAACGTATCATATTTCCATAAAATTCCAAGGAAGTCACCATCAACATATGAATGTGAATCCATCATAAATAAGCTCTGTGTAATTTCACCCTTGGTGTTTTTTACGTTGATAACACAGTTTCCATAGCCGTCAACATCAGTGAGTCCCGGCTGGAATAAGCAGTGCTCATAAGTATCCTGTGCATAAAATTCGGAAATCTGTTTTCTGCTGTAAAATGAATATGCCTCCGTGTCGTGGTTTCCGAAAACAGGACACCAATAAACACCTAATTGCTCCATTAAATCAGCAAAGATTTTTGCACTTGACTTATTGTTGAAGGTGCCTGCCTGGAATGGAACAGGATATGCAATATCACCTGTTACAACAACAAGGTCAGGCTTTTCCTCGCTGAGCATTGCTGCAACTGCATTGATAGCCATTGAGTCCTTTTTTGTACTCATAAAGCCGCCGCCGATATGTACGTCTGTCAGCTGTACCACTTTGAAATTGTCATCGGTAATAAAGGTATAAAAACCATTATCATCTAGTATTGGCTCAAGCTGATTTTCATAGCTTACAGCCTCGATAGTACTGATAAAGTTTTTGTTTGATTTGTTGCCCACTGCAGATATTGATGCGAGTATTCCGCAAAGCAGTGCGATAACTAAAACAATAATCAGTAATACCTTTAAAAAAACTTTAAATTTTTGCTTTGGTGTCTTTTTCACCTTTGCTTTATTTGACATAATATCCCCCTTTTCGAAAAGCATTTTATTGCTTTCCTATGTGTTAAATTTTATTA